>CALXZS010000017.1 GCA_944393305.1 uncultured Clostridia bacterium
ACACTCTCATTGAACGTTTCCCAGAATAATTGATAAGCTCACATTTCAGTTTATTGCTCTTTTCGTACATGTTCCAATGCTGTTTTTGGGAGGTGTCCCCAAAAGCAGCTCAAAAACATTTGCATTTTGTTACTTGACAATAGTTATATTATTTTATGCATATTATCTACACTATTTTTTCCATCACATAAATCAATTTTTTTATCTTTATTAAGTGTAATTATTGGTCTAAAAGATTCTGTTAAATATCCACTTCTATCTCTAGAATCATATAACATATATTGACCGATACTACTAACTAGCCAAGAAACTCCGAAATTTGCATATCTACCTAAACTATCTTTGTATGTAAAAACATTTCTTGACGCAAATATATATCCTTGTGAATTCTCTCCATTATTTATAAATAAATTATAATATTCACTAAATCCTTCATTGTAATCTTTAAAATCCCTTGCTTCAAATGTTCTATCCCAGCTTGTAATTTTTATATTTAATCTATCTGTCATATTTCTTGATGTTTGATTAATAATTTCGTTCTGCTCACTTAAATCCAAGTAGCTTTCTGGATTTTTTGAACCTAATTCTATCCCATATATGCTTGGATAATTTGTACTATCCGTATCTTCTAAAACTACTTCTTCTCCATACTTTTCTTCTGATATAGCTGTTTCTTCTTTATAATCAAAGGCTAAATGTTCTTCTAAATCCTCTATTGCCATTCCCTTAGCCTTTCCTATATTACTACTATATAATTCATCACATATTTTGTTTATAAGATAAACTGCATTATTATATCCATTGTAACCTTGCAAATAAATTTTACTTGTTGTGGGCTTATCACTTATTAATCTTATGCATCCATCTTTACAATCTAATACTCTCCATTTTAAGTCATCTTGCACTATTTTGAATTCATCATTATAACTTTCTCCTGTATAACCAGAATACTTTTGCAATTCTTGCAAAGTTTGCGAACTTAATTGCTTTTCTTCTACTATATAATCAACATAGTCCCCTATTCTCAAAGTAGGATATGATTCATCGATCTCTTCTGCAAGTACATTCATTCCCATAAGTTCATTTTCTTGTGAATTTATATATTCATTACTTGCTTCTTCAGCTCTATTTATAATTCCTGAATTATTCAATAAAATTATTGTTGTACCTACTAAAATTAATATTATAACAATTGTGATAACCAATGCTGTTAAAGTAATTCCCTTTTCATTCATTTTTATTACTCCCTTCATATTTTTTCTTATTATATTTCATTTAAGAAACACTGTAAATGTTTTTTACCATTTTTCTTGACATTTTACAATAAATATAGTATTATTAATATTATGAAAAGTAGAAGTAATCCTTCTCACCTTAACTTTTAGGAAAAGGTTTAAAATATATTTATATTTTCATATAATATGTTTTGGGATGGATTGGCTTTGAAACCAATCTTTTTATTTTGTTAAAAAGATAATTTTAGGAGGTGTTTTAATATAAAGCAAGAATTACCAATTAATGAACAAATAAGAGCAAATGAAGTTCAAGTTATTGATGAAAATGGTCAAAAATTAGGAATATTACCTTTGCATGAGGCATTGGATATTGCTTATGAAAAAAAATTGGATTTAGTATTAGTTGCTCCTAATAACAATCCCAAAGTATGTAAAATTATGAATTATGGCAAGTACAAATTTGAGCAATCTAAAAAAGAAAAAGAAGCAAGAAAGAAACAAAAAAGCTTTGAATTAAAAGAAATTAGAATAACACCAAATATTGATAAACATGATTTTGATTTTAAAGCTAAAAATGCTCAAAAGTTTTTAGAAGATGGAAATAAGGTTAAAATTACTGTTAGATTTAGAGGTAGAGAACTTAACTATGTAAAACAAGGCGAAGCTGTTCTAAATCAATTTATTGAAACTTTAAGTGATATTTCTGTCGCTGAAAGAAAACCTGTACTTGAAGGTAAAAATTTGTTTATAATATTAGCAAAGAAAAGCTAAATTATATATATATTAAATTTCAATAAGGAGGAAATTATAATGGCAAAATTAAAAACAAATAAAGCTGCAAAGAAAAGATACAAATATACAGCTACTGGAAAAGTTAAAAGAACAAAAGCTAATAGAAGACATCTATTAGGAAATAAAACAAATAGACAAAAATCAACTGGAAGTGTTCAAAATGCTTATGTTGATAGTACATGTAAAAATCATGTAAAGAAATTATTACCATATGGAAATTAATTATAAAGGAAGGTGAATAGAAAATGGCAAGAGTAAAAACAGCAATTATCACAAAGAAAAAACATAAAAAAATATTAAAAAGAGCTAAAGGATATTATGGAGCTAAACATTACAGATTTAGACAAGCTAAACAAGCAGTTATGAAATCTGGAGCATATGCTTATGTTGGAAGAAAAGATAAAAAAAGCAACTTCAGAAAATTATGGATAATAAGAATAAATGCTGCTGCAAGAATGAATGGTTTAACATACAGCACTTTAATTAATGGTTTAAAGAAAGCTAATGTTACTGTAAACAGAAAAATGCTTGCTGATTTAGCAATTACTGATTCTAAAGCTTTTGCTGAAATTTGCAAAATCGCAAAAAAAGCAAAATAATATAAATTTTATAAAGAGCAGATTAAACTGCTCTTTTTTTATCAATCTTTCATAACATATTCATTTCCATTCCAAATTAGTGTTGGTGTTTGTTTATTTCGAAAAGATTCTTTTATATTTTCATACATTTCATCAGTTATTTTTAAATCTTGAAATTCTACATTATCTGATTTTCTAGTCAGATATACATATTTTTCATCATCTCCTAGCTCATCAACAATATATTCCTCTCCTTTTAATCTACAAGAATCCAAATATTTATTTTGTTCATTAATTATTTTATTTTTTATTTCATTTTTCTTTTGATCAATTTCATTATTTAATTCTTGGTTAAATGTATTTGTTTCTAAATCCTGTAATGTGTAATATCCATTTTTCTGACCATTATATAATTCTTTTTTTAACTCTGGATATTCACTATTTTTAGTATATTCATATACTACTCTATTTTTTACTTCATATATACCATTATACTCTTTTAGCATTTTTCTTGTTTCATTTTGCACTTTTACTTTTGAATCATCTGTTAATTGATTATTATTCATATAATTACTTAGCTCCTTTATAAGAGTTTCACCTATTCCTTTAGTAATATCCACAATTGTATCTTTAATAATTGATAAATCCATTTACATCCTTTCTAGGAATTACCGTCTAAATTAATATTTACCTCTTTTATATCAATCGTACTACCATCACTTGTAAGCCAGAAAGAACCTACATTCTCTCCATCTGCTTTATCTGTTCTAAGCACTTTTGAACCTGCATTTTCTAATCTTTCAATTGCTTTACTGCTAGGAAGATTATATGAATTATTTTTTCCAACTTCTATTATAGAATATTGAGGTTTTACTTGTGTTAGGAAGTCATCAGAACTACTTGAATTTGAGCCATGATGGCCAACCTTTAGCACATCTACCCTATTCCACTGTCTAGAATTTTCAACTTCTTTTTCAGCATCTCCCATAAATAAATAGCTAGTTTTGTTATAATTCATTTGTATAACAATCGAACTATTGTTATCTGATACATCCGCTTCTTCCATTACAGACATAATTTCACACTTTACATCACCTAAATAAAAAGTATCTCCAACTGTTGGATTTTCAATAGCTACATTTTTCTCTTCTGCTGCATTTATAGCATTTTTATAATCAGTACCTTCAGAGCCTATTGTTGGAATATATAATTTTCCAATAGAATCCATCCCTTTAATTACATCATCTAAACCACCAATATGGTCTTCATCAGCATGTGTACCAATCAAATAATCAATCTCATTAATGCCCTTCTCATTTAAAAACTCTACTACTTTTTCTCCATCTGCATTATTTCCAGCATCAATAAGCATTGTAAAATCATTAAACTTAATAAAAGTCGAATCTGCTTGTCCTACATAGAAAAAGGTAATGTTTAATTTATCATTATTAAAATCAATTAATTCACTATTCTCTATACTTGACGATGAGGTAATTTGTGTCCTATCATCTGCAATATTTATTATAGAATCGTTATAATAATTTGTTCCAAAATATCCTGTTATACACAAAAAAATAAATACAATTAAACTTATAATTCCATTTTTATATTTTTTCTTTAAACTATTTTTTCTTTTTCCCATAGTTATACACCCAATTAATATTTTATAATTTTCAATATTGTATCATATATATTTTTATAATTCAACCACAACCAAAAGGGACGCCCTTTTTTGGTCGAGGTTCGACCAATTGGGACACCCTTGAAAATGCCTAATTTTACTATTTTTTATGTTTTATCGTAATTTTATAGAGTCAAAATTAATTTTTTTACTATTTTTCATCAAATTTGTATAAAATTTTTCTTATAAAGAGTGTCCCTTTTGGTTGTGGTTCGACCAAAAAAGGGCGTCCCACTTGGTTGACTTGTTGTGTTAATTCATCATGTTCATTGTATCTTCTGGACTCATTCCTTCTAAATCATAGTAGCTGTCTGGTATATCTCCAGATATTACTGTTTCTGATAATAGCACTTGCGCTGTTATTTGTTCATCTAGGTCTTTAAATGGACTTAGTAAACTTACATTACAGTTTATATCTATATATATTTTATGCATTGTTTGATTTATTCCTGTTTCTGTAAATTCTGATTTTATATTTGTTGTAACTGCTCCTATTGTTGACATTCTTACTTCTACATTTGGTCCTCTTCCTGACAATAGTTTACTTCCGGTAAAACTTCCTAATCTTATATAAAATTTGCTACTTGTTGTATCGTTTAGTTTTTCTTGTATATTTAATGCTATTTGTGAATTTAATTTATTTACATTTACTACGTTCATTTCTATTAGTCTTATTCGCCCTTGTGAATCTCTTTCTATTGTGCATAAATCTTCATATGTTATATTTTGCATAGCTTCGTTACATGCCTCATTTGCAAATTTTGAAGCTGTACTTTGTGCTATGACTCTACATTGTCTTTCGATAATAGGAGTGATTGCTTTTATTATTGTTATTGCAGTGAAATATCCTATTATTAAAATTGTTATTAATACTATTATTATTTTTTTATGTGGTTTTATTTTATAATTTATGTTATAGCTATTTCCACCCCTATTTAAGTTTATTCTTAATCTAGGCAGTCTATGTCTGGAATATATTTTATCCATTTACTCCTACATATTTTGTTATGAATAGTTGCATTCCAGGTGTTATTTCGTCTGACGCTAGTTCATTATATGTTTTTATACTTTCTACTGTACTACTAAATTCTTTTGCTATTTTCCACAAACTATCTTCTTTTTTTGTAAAATATATTACCATATTGTAATTATTATTATTACTATTTTCTTCTTCTTTTATATTACATATTTCATTTATTTCTACTTCGGTTGATGATTTTATCATAAATTCTACATCTATTTTTATTTCTATCTCTCCATTTGGTAAAATTGCAAAGTCTTGAAGTGGTAAGTCTATATCTATTTTTACATTGCTTTCTAATCTCATTCCTTTACAAGTCATTTTATATTCTAATGGTAATTGCATTTGACTTGTTCCTATTTCTTGCATATTATTCAATGAATGTATAAATACTATATTTACATTTCCATTTATTATTATTTCATCATTTAAAATTCTATAATTTTCTATATCTACTTTTACATCAGCATCATATACTTTTTCGTCTCCAATATTTAATAATTGCTTTTCTCTAATACTAAATGTTCCTGTATAATTTATTTTATTTTGCATTGCTCTGACTTGTTTCTGCTCAAAAACCAAGTTTCTACTTGGGCTATATAAATCTTGGATAATATTTATTTCTTTTGTTTCATATGCTGATGCAGTTATCTCTATTTCCATTTCTACATATATTGAATGTTCCCCTACTCCATTTGGCTTTATTATCATATTTTTTACTTCATATTGCATATCACAAACATTTTCTTCTGAAATATCTTGCATATCTATAAATCCGACAACTGGTATACTAGCAAATGTTTCATTTATTCTTCCATCATCTGTTAAATATAATATTTTTAATTTTGTATCTGCTTTTGCTAAAATTTTGTTATAACTTATTTTTGTATCTCTATTTGTAATTTCTAAATTTACTTTTAAAATTTCAGCTAGATTATCTATGCTATCGATTGCTACTGTTTCTTTTGCTTGTGTTTTTGTTCTTCCTGTTCCTATCAAAGAATTTACTCTTATATTACTATCCATTTTTTGTAAATCATTTATATCTGCAATTCCTGTTATAAATTCTTCATTTGTATTTGTGAATAATTTTATATCTAAGTCTAAAATTGCTTTTACATTTATTTTTCTTTCGTTTATCATTCTTGCTTCTACTGTTTTCAGAGTTGTTTGTATTTCTGGAATCATATCACTTTCGGCATTTTCAATATTGATTATTTGTGAGAAATCTAATACATAGTTTATGCTTCTTATCTCTCTTCTACCATCTTCTTCTGCAATGTACATTGTATATGTATTTACTGCTCCATCAATTCTAACTTTGCCATCCATTACTTCTTTTTTATAAATATTTACTATTCCACTTGATGTTATTATACTAAATATGTCTGGTTTTATATCTGGAACTATACAATCGCCTTCACATATTGCTGTGTCCAATTTTTGTGCAACAATTTGATTTATTGTTAAATTATTCTTTTCTAATTCCATATTTTAATTTACCTCCTCGTATAATAGATTTATAAAATCAATCCTAAATTGTTTAATTGATTTTATTAAATAAAATTTGATACTTAAATACCATTTATTAATATATATGCATTTTTTTGTTAAAAAGAACCTATTTTATTTCATATACTCTTGGCAAATGATATATATTATTGTATAATTATGATATAAAATTTAAGGAGGATATTTATATGTATTGTAAACAATGTGGAAAACCAACTAATAATAATCAAGACTTGTGTGATGAATGTTTAGCAAAAACTAATGCTATTAATGCACAAGGTCAACCATTTGTAACAACAGCTCAAGAAACTAATTCAACACATAACGAACAAAATAATAATTTTAATAATAATTACACTACACCAAATTACAATCAAACTCAGCAAAACAACTACAATCAACAATACAATAATGGCTATAACCAACAATCTAATTATAATCAACAGTATAACAATAATAGTCAACAATACAATAACAATGGTTATAGTGGATCTCAAAATAATATGCAAAAATCTAAAATTGCTGCTGGAATGCTAGGTATCTTTTTGGGTAGTTTAGGAGTTCATAATTTTTATTTGGGTTATACTGGAAAAGCAGTAGCTCAGCTTTTAATTACATTAATTTCTTGTGGAACTTTAGCTGTTGTTTCAGCAATTTGGGGATTAATTGAAGGTGTTATGATATTAACTGGAAGTATCAATACTGATGCTGATGGAAACCCATTAGGGAATTAATTATGAATAAAAAGTATATTAATATTTTAATTTTAAGTATTTGCATAATTTTTCTAGTTTTTATTGCAATTTTTCCAGTAGGCTGTATTTTCACTAGGCTTACTGGAATTTATTGCCCTAGTTGTGGAATGACTAGGGCTTTTAAAGCTATTCTTCATTTTAATTTTATAGAAGCTTTTAGTTTAAATATTCTTTCCATCCCTCTTTTTATATTTTAAATTATATTTATCATTAATTTACTTATTAAAAAAAAAAAAAAAAGATATAGCTTTATCCCTAAGCTACTCAACTTTTTTTCAAAATATTATTTTATAGTAATTATACTTTTAATTATTAGTTTTATTTATAATAATATAAAATTTTGATTATTATTTAAATTTTTACCAATTTCATGTATATAAAATTGTATGAAATACTTTTACTTAATTTTTTCTATACAACAAAAAAATACAAGTTTTTAAACTTGCATTTTGTAAATAATATTTAGTTATAAAGTAGCTTTTATTTTTTTAGGAGTTTTTACAGCTGGTGGTATTAAAGGACTATAACCTTGTCCATCAAATACGTCAACTTCAACTGTTCTAGTTAAAACATCCTTATACTGATAAGAGACACTTCTTTTGTTTTCTTCATACTTAACTATAAAAATATTAGTATAAGCTTTTTCAATAGTAGCTTCCTTTTCAAACGACTTACTTCTTCCTAAAGATCCCTTAACAATTATCTTTTGTCCGATTTTTTCTCTGATGTCTGACTCTAAATTTGTAATATCATTTTGGTAAATCATTTTATCACCTACATCTTTCTATTTATCGAAATTTTACCATTTCGCTCGAAAAAAGTCAAAGCCACAAAAAATGAGACATCGTTTATTTTGTCTCATTTTTTAATGTTTTTTTATCTTTATTACATTTATATTACATTTAATATTTCGACATTTTTCCACCATTATTTTCACTTTTTCGTCTTTTTCCATTTTATGAAAACCATTATTGTAAACTATTTTAAATACATTTCTGGGTTTATATTACTTCCATCTTTTAATAATTCAAAATGCAAATGATTATCTTGTGCTACCTCAAATACTGCGCTATTTCCGACAGTTCCAATTGTTTGACCTTGTGTAACCTTTTCTCCTTCTTTTACAAATTCTGCTGTAAGCAAACTCGAATAACTACTAACATATCCATCACTGTGCTCAATAGTAACCGTCAAACCGTATCTTGGGTCATTTTTTATAGATTTTACAGTTCCATCTGCCACTGCTTTTACAACAGTTGACCTATCTGCTTTTATATCTATTCCTGTATGAGTTATCCACTCTTCTAATGTTTCAGAATAAATCAAACTATCTTTTGCAAATTCTTTTACAACTTCACCTTCAACCGGATATATGAATTTTATTTCTGGCTCAGTTTCTTCTTTTGTTTGATTTGTATTATTCTGTTCTTGTGTATTAGTATTTTCATTTTGTTTTTCCTCATTTGTAGTTTGATTACTATTTTCTACCACATTTGCACTTGTTTGTAATGAATTTCTAATTTCATTTATTTCTTCATCTTTTTCTTCTTCATTATCTCCTCCTGCAACATTAGAATTTACAGTATTGCTCATTATTACTTCATTTATATTTTTACTTAATTCTGAACTTGCCTCTTCAGTTGGCAGTAGCGTATTACTAACATTATTTTTTAAATTATTATAATTTAACTCTCCAACTGCATTGTCTTGGTTCATTGATATTGCAATGGCAACTCCTAATAAAATTATTGCTATAATAAAACTTATTAATTTTCCCCATTTTATTTTATCCTCTTCTTCTCTTTGGTTTCTTTTCTCTCTTCTCATATATATCCTCCTTGTACTTTAATCTTATTTATTAGATTATTTCCTTATTTTAGGAAAATATACATGATTTCACAATTAATTTTTTACATATCCACTATCTCTACACCTGTATAGAAATGTTTTATTATATCTTGATAATTACTTCCGCTTTTTGCCATACTGTCTGCACCAGTTTGACTCATTCCAACACCATGACCATAACCTTTTACAGAAAATTTTATATTATCCCCTTCTATGCTTACTGAAAAATTAGCCGATCTTAGCCCTAAAAGAGTTCTAACTTCCACACCTGAAAGATTTAAATTTCCTATTTTTATTGTTTTTACTCTTCCTGATTCTGTATATTCTAAAATTGAAATGCAATTACTATCATTATAGTCAATAACAAAATCTGAATGTTTTTGAAGTATTTTATTTTTTAATTCTTCTTTTGAAAGGAT
The DNA here is from genome assembly GCA_944393305.1 of uncultured Clostridia bacterium. Classification (GTDB taxonomy): domain Bacteria; phylum Bacillota; class Clostridia; order TANB77; family CAG-508; genus CAG-793. The sequence continues at coordinate 9,842 of CALXZS010000017.1, forward strand.
GGTTTCTGAACTATATTGCGAATATGCATCTTCTCCTGCTGTTTCAACAGATTGAAGGTATGGATAATTTGTTCCACCCCATACATTTACTGGAGCTTCTGTTGCTCCACCACTATTTGAATGAAAAAATGCGTCTATTACTTCTCCATTATATGTTATTATTTTTCCAGCTGTATTATTTACTGCTAATGTAATTTTATTCCAATTTTCTTCCCTAACATTTTCTTCCCATCTTGCCATCCTATCTTCTTTTGAAATCCATGCCTGACAACAAGTCGAGTCATCACATATATCCGCTTCTCCATGTTTATTTTGATTATGTACAATTGAATATATTGTATATGTTCTTGCAACAACTGCTTGAGCATTCAATGCTTCTTGCTCAAATGTAGCTGGCATTTCTGCTGATACTACTCCCAATAAATACTCATCTAAAGGCAATTCTTCTATGGTATTTGTATCTTTATGTAATAGTTTTATTGTATCATATTGTTTATAATTATAATCTTGAAGTTCTACTTGCTCTATCTTGTTTTCAATTGTATTTTCATCTGTTTCATTAGTATTTACAGCGCTCGTTTTTGTGAATACAATTGGTATTGCGAAAATTATAAAAATAAATATAATTAATATGATAGCAAATCTTTTCACTACGCCTCCTTTAATTCTTCATATAATGTATTTAATATTTGTTTTTCTAATCTGCATACTTGAACCTGACTTATCCCCATGGTTCTTGCTACATCTTTCTGTGTTTGACATTTATAATATCTTAGAAAAATGATTTCTTTTTCCCTTGGCTTTAGTCTATTTATACCCTCTTTTAAAGCTATTCTATTAATTGTTCTTTCTTCCTCATTTTCGCTCGTTTTTATTTTATCCATTAAACACAAACCATCTTCATCTTCTTTATCATACAACGATTCTACTACTTTGTTTGAGTCTAAGGAAACTGCAATTTCTTCTTTTGAAACATTTAGCATTTTTGCTATTTCTTCTATGTTAATTGCTTTCCCTTGTTTTTCATATTCATTTTTTATTCTATTTGCCTTTGTGGATAATTCTTTAATTTGTCTTGATACTTTTATCATTCCATCATCACGCAAAAATCTTTTTATTTCTCCAATTATATATGGAACAGCAAAAGTTGACAAATTGACATCAAATGAAAAATCAAATTTTTGTATTGCTTTTATAAAACCCATTGCTCCTATCTGGTAAATATCTTCAATTTCATATCCTCTTCCTTCAAATCTTTTTACTACACTCCAAATTAGTCCATTGTTTTTTTCTACTAGGTCATTTAATACTACTCTATTTCCAGCTTGAGCCTCCTTAATTTGCTTTTTTAGAGTCTCATTCATAACCTTCTCCTAATTTTATTCTTAAAAAGTTTTTTTATGCTTCTTGTAAATTCATTTCTTCCTCTTCTTTTTCTATTCCTATTTTTTTCCTCATAGTTATTTTTGTTCCTAAACCTAATGCGGATTCTATTTTTACCTCATCCATAAAACTTTCCATGATTGTAAATCCCATTCCTGATCTTTCTAAATTTGGCTTAGAAGTATAGAGTGGTTTTCTGGCTTCTTCTATATTTGCTATTCCTTTACCATTATCTGATATTTCTATTTCAACACTATTTCCAAATAATTTTGCTGTAACTCTTATTATTCCTTCTTCATCTTCATATCCATGTATGATACTATTAGTCACTGCTTCTGATACTGCTGTTTTTATATCTGAAAGCTCATCAATAGTTGGGTCAAGTTGTGATACAAAAGCTGCTACTGTTATTCTTGCAAATGCTTCATTATTTGTTTTACTTATGAACTCTAATTTCATTTCATTATCATATAACCCCTTCATTCTTTTCCTCCTCAAATATATTTATTATTCTTGAAACTCCACTCATATCGAAGATTTTTTTCATAGATTTATTTACATTTATTATTTCTAATTCCCCATCTAACATTTTTGCTAATTTATATCTACCTAAAACCATCCCTATTCCAGCACTATCCATAAAAGAGATGTTACTAAAATCAAATATAACTTTTCTTGGAATATATCTTTTAATTTCATTATCCATTTTCCTCCTTATTTTTTCTGAAGTATGTTGGTCCACATCTTCTGTTAATTTAAAAATTAATAGTTTGTCCTCTTTTTTAAATTCTACTATCACATTTTTTCCTCCTTCATTTTTAAAATAGGACCGTCCCCAATCAAAAAAGAACTATAATCTTTTTATTATTATAGTTCTTTTTGCCATATATTTCCATAGGATATTTTGTCGAATTTTAAGAAGTTTTCGACATTATTCTGCATATAGTTGAGTTTTTAATGTATTATATTCTGCTGATAAAGCTGCACTATCAAAAGTAAGTTTGTCATTTACAATTTCCCAGTTTTCATTATTTTCTACTAAGAAATTAAGTATTTTTGTTTCATTATTATATAAATTATTCATTAATTCTTTTGCATCAACTGTATCTTGATAAGATTTTTGTAAGTCTTCTGCTAAATTATCTCCTTCAAAGAAATAGTTTTTATATAAATCTATATAATATGAACTTAAATTTTGATTTTCTATTCTAGCCATAATATTTTCTTCGGTCAATAGATTTTCTAAATTTTCAGCTGTTTGATTAAATTCATTTTGTGCTGTTTGTATATAATTTATTGATTCCTCAAAGTTTGGTCCATCATTTTTGTAATTTTCTATTGTTAGCATATTTTG
>CALXZS010000018.1 GCA_944393305.1 uncultured Clostridia bacterium
AGACAGAATATTCATAACAGGAGTAGCACCAATAACATTAGATAGTTTAACATCAGGATTTAACATAAGTTCAGATAAGACACAAGATGAGAGATTTAATGAAATGATGGGCTTTACAACAGATGAATTAAAAGAACTTATGAAAAAGCAAGAAATAGCTCAAGAAGAGCAAGAAAAAATATTACCAATAATGAAAGAAAATTATGATGGATACAAGTTTTCAGTATATGGAAAAGAAAAAATGTATAATTCAAATATGTGTTTATACTTTTTAAATAATTATGTAGAACTAAAAAGAATACCAGAAAAGCTAATAGATGTAAATATAGCAAGTGATTATAGTAAATTAGGAAAAATGCTAGATTTGTGCAGAGGAGAAGAAAGAGAAAAAGTAATAGAAAAAACAGTATCAGGAGAAGGAATAATAAGTGAAATAAGGCAAAAATTTAACCCAGCAATAGAATTCACAGAAACAGATTTAGTATCAATGTTATTTTACCTAGGATATTTAACAATAGATGGAGAAGAAGTAGGTTATCCAGTATTAAAGATACCTAATAATGTGATGAAAGAAATATATTCTGATTATTTCTTAAAAATACTAAAAGAAGAAACACAAATAGATATAACAGACAGTTATACAGAAATAGCACGAGAATTAGCATTAGAAGGAAAAATAGATAAAGCAATCGAACTACTAGGAAAATATCTAAAAAATTTATCAAATAGAGATTATATAAAATTTGATGAAAAATATGTAAAATTAATATTCTATTGTATAGCAATGAATATAAAAACATATAGAGTAAAATCCGAAATGGAAGTACAAAGAAAATATCCAGATATATTACTAATACCACGAGATACTGAAAAGGGATATAAAGGAGTAATGATAGAATTTAAGTATTTAAAAAAAGAAGAAAGTGCAAAACTAAAAGCAGTTCAGGAAGATGCAAAAAACAAATAGAAGAATATATGAATTTTGAAGAAATAAAAGATTTGAAGAATATAAATAGTTATACAGTAGTAGCAGTAAACGATGAGATATATGTAGAAAAAATTGAAAAGTAGTTAAAATAACAAAAAATGCCACAGATGTTGAAAAAATAGTAATGCCAAATACAATTGAAGAGATTTTAGATGCAAATAATAATTTATTAAATATTAGTTACGATGGAGTTTTTATGGAGTGTACAAATTTAAAAGAAATAGTTTGGTCATCTAAATTATGGAAGATAGGTACAGCAGCATTTGCAAATTGTAGTTCACTTGAAACTATAACTATCCCTGAAAGTGTAACTTCTATGGGAAGTTATGTTTTTAATGGTTGTACCTCACTAAAAACAATCTACGTACCATTCACAGAAGGCAATGAGCCACCAGGATGGGATATAAACTGGAAAGAAGGCTGTAACGCCGAAGTAATATATAAAACAGAAACAGAATAAGAGAAAAATATGAAAGAAGAATTAATAAGTATAATAATACCAGTATATAATGCAGAAAAATATATTCTAGAAACAATAAAAACAATAAAAAATCAAATATATAAAAACTGGGAAGCAATCTTTGTAGACGATTGTTCAGAAGATAAAAGTATAGAAATAATAAAAAAGCAATTGTCTACAAATATAAAATTGCTTACTTTAAAAAAGCATTCAGGAACAGCAATTGCAAGAAATGAAGGAATAAAAATCGCAAATGGTAAATATTTAGCTTTCCTAGATGCAGATGACTTATGGGATAAAGAAAAACTAGAAAAGCAAATTCTTTTTATGAAAGAAAATAATTATGCATTTACATATACAGCTTTTAAATATGTAAATGAAAATAATACAAAACAAAGTAGAAAAATAAATGTTCAAAAAAAGCTAGATTATAAAGAAGCACTAAAAAATACCAGAATATTATCAATATCTGTAATGATTGATTTAGATAAAATACCAAAAAAAGATTGATATATGGTAAATGTTATGAATGAAGATATAGCAACATGGTGGAAATTACTGAAAAAAGGAAATATAGCATATGGCTTAAATGAGCCATTAGTGTTTTATAGAAGATATAAAAATTCAAAAACATCATCAAAAATAAAAAATGCCACATATAGGTGGGAATTATATAGAAAAGTTGAAAAATTATCTTTACTAAAATCCATTTACTATTTTCTTCATTACATTTTTTATGGAATTGTTAAAAGGATATAAAATGAATATAGAAGTATTACTCTCAACAATGAATTTACATAAAGATAAAGAAGTAGATTCATTAATAAAAACGATGAATATAAATACAAAATATTTAATAATAAATCAAAATGAAAATAAAACAGAAATAAAAAACAAAAATGTAATAAGCATAAATGAAAAAGGACTTAGTAAAAGCAGAAATTTAGCAATAAAAAAATCAAAAGCAGATATAGTAATTCTGGCAGATGATGATGTAATTTATGAAAATGATTATGAAGAGACAATAAAAAAAGCATATAAAGAAAATCCAAAAGCAGATATAATATGTTTTTATGTAGAAAGTAAAAATAAAAAAAGAAAAGTGAAAAGAATAGTTGGTAAAAATGTAGGTAAATTAAAAATTATGAGAATATCTTCTTTTCAGATTACAATGAAAAAAGATAAAATAAAAGAAATAAAATTCGATGAAAACTTTGGATCTGGTGCAAAATATGATAGAGGAGAAGAGGCTATATTTTTAAAAGATTGTCTAGAAAAAGGACTAAAAATAATATATATAAATAAAAAAATAGCACAAGTAGAACAAAGCAAAAGTACATGGTTTAAAGGTTTTACAAAAGAATATTTCCTAGCACAGGGAAAAGTTTTTAAAAGATTGTAACCAAAACATTATAAATTTATATGTTATCAATTTGCAATAAGAAAATATTTTCTGTATTATAAAAATGTAAAATTAAAAGAAGCTATAAAGCTTATGATAAAATAAAGTAGGATAATTATAAATTATCTTGCTTTTTTAATGACTACCAAATAATAACTACCCAAAAACATTTTTTTGTGGTAAAATCAATTAGAAAAATAAAATATATAAGGAGCAAAACTATGGCAGTAATAATAGATGGAAAATCTTTGGCAAAAGAAATAAGAGAAAACTTAAAAAAAGAAGCAGAAAAATTAAGAGATAAAGGAATAATACCACATTTAGCAGTTATAATGGTAGGAGACAATGATGCTTCAAAAGTATATGTAAGAAACAAAAGCAGAGCATGTGAAGAAATAGGAATAGAATTCAAAGAATATTTACTTCCAAGCACAACAAAACAATCAGAACTAATAGAATTAATAAAAAAATTAAACGAAGATAAGAAAGTAAATGGCATACTTCTTCAAAGTCCAATACCTAAGCCACTTAATATACAAAAAGCATTTAATACAATATCACCAGAAAAAGACGTAGATGGATTCAATCCATATAATGTAGGAAATTTATGTATAGGACAAGATGGATTTATTCCATGTACACCACTTGGAATCATGAAAATGTTTGAAAAATACAATATAGATATAGACGGTAAAAAAGTAGCAATAATAGGAAGAAGTAATATAGTAGGAAAACCAATGGCTCAATGTATGCTTGCAAAAAATGCAACAGTAACAATATGCCATTCAAGAACTCGTGAATTAAAAAAAGAAGTAAAAGATGCAGATATAATAATTTCAGCATCTGGAAAAAGAAATATAGTAACTAGTGATATGGTAAAAGACGAAGTAGTTATAATAGATGTTGGAATGAACCGTAATGATGAAGGTAAACTATGCGGAGATGTAGACTTTGAAAAAATAAAAGAAAAAGCATCATACATAACACCAGTACCAGGCGGAGTTGGACCAATGACAATCGCAATGCTTATGGAAAATGTAATAAAAGCAACAAAAAAACAAAATAATTTTTGATTTGGGACGTACCTAAATTGAAAATTTTTGAAAAAGGACCGTCCCAGAACGAAAATTTTTGAAAAAGGACCGTCCCAAATAAGAAAGGATAAAAATGGTAGCAGAAATAATAATAAGTTCTTCAGTAAAAACATTAAATAGAATATTTGATTATGAAATTCCAGACAACTTAAATATAGAAATTGGGAGTAGAGTTTTTGTGCCATTTGGAAATAAAAAAGTACCTGAAGAGGGGATTGTTGTTGGTATTAAAGAAAAATCTGAATATAAAGTTAAAAAAATACTTAATGTGCAAAATGAAAAAATAGATGTTCAAAATATAGAACTTGCTAAATGGATGGCAAAAAGATATATTTGTAATTTATCAGATTGTTTGAAATTGATGCTTGCACCAGGAACTACTGCTAAAAATACGGAAACTAGAGTTAAAGAAAAAACTATTAATTTAATTACTTTAGCAAAAGATAGTGAAGAAATTGAAGAAGATATTGAGAATGGAAAAATTAAATCTGAAAAGCAAAAAAATGTATTAGAATTTCTAATTAATAATGAAAATGCAACAATGCAAGATATAGAGATATTTACAGATTGCTCAAGAAGTATAGTTAATACATTAATAAAAAACGGATATTTAGAGGTGCAAGAACAAAAAGTTGAAAGAAATCCTTTTTTACATAAAGTTGAAAATAAAACTACTGATTTAAAGCTGACAGAGGAACAGCAAAATGCTTTAGATAGTATAAAAGATGATGGAGAGTATTTACTTTTTGGAGTAACAGGCTCAGGTAAAACAGAAATTTATTTGCAATTGATTGAGAAAAAACTTAAAGATAATAAAAGTAGCATAATGTTAGTTCCAGAAATTTCACTTACGCCTCAAACAGTGGATAGATTTATAGCGAGATTTGGAGAAGATAAAATAGCTGTTCTTCATAGTAAATTATCTATTGGTGAAAGATTTGACCAATGGAATAAAATAAAAGAGGGAAGAGCAAAAATTGTTATAGGTGCAAGATCTGCCATATTTGCACCAGTAAAAGATTTAGGATTAATTATAATAGATGAAGAACATGATGAATCATATAAGTCAGAAATGTCACCTAGATATGATGCAAAAGAAATTGCTGAATATATTGCAAAAACAAATAAAATACCATTAATACTTGGAAGCGCCACACCAGATTTAAAATCATATTATAAAGCGCAAAATGGAGAAATAACTTTACTTACATTAACTAAAAGAGCAAATAATTCAAATTTACCTGTTGTAGAAATAGTAGATTTAAGAGAAGAACTTGCAAATGGTAATAAATCAATGTTAAGTAGAAAGCTTCAAGAGGAAATACATAAAAATTTGCTGATGAACAAGCAAACTATTCTTTTCTTAAATAGAAGAGGTTTTTCAACGTTTATAATGTGCAGAGATTGTGGATATACAGTTAAATGTAAAAGATGTGACATAACAATGACATATCACAAAAATGAAAATAAATTAAAATGTCATTATTGCGGGTATGAAGAAAATGTTGTAAAAGAATGTCCAGAGTGTCATAGCAAAAATATAAGATATTTTGGAGCAGGTACTCAAAAATTAGAAGATGAGGTACATAATATTTTTCCAGATGCCACAACTATTAGAATGGATGTTGATACAGTTTCTAAGAAAAATTCACATGAAGAAATATTAAATAAATTTAGAAATGAAAATATAAATATACTAATAGGAACTCAAATGGTAGTAAAAGGTCATCACTTTCCAAATGTAACATTGGTTGGAGTAATAGCAGCTGATAGCAGTTTGAATCTAGGAGATTTTAGAGCAAATGAAAAAACTTTTCAAACCTTAACACAAGTGGCAGGAAGAGCAGGAAGAGGAGAATATGAAGGAAAAGTAATAGTCCAAACATATAATCCAGACAATTATGCAATCGAATATTCGAAAATGCAAGACTACAATTTATTTTATAATACAGAAATAGAATTAAGAAAGCAATTGAAATATCCACCTTTTTGCGATATAATATTAATAGATATGTCTGCAAAAAATATATCAGAATTAAAAAATGTTGCTAAAAATTTGCATTCATATTTAAAAAACAGAGTTATAAATGAAAAATTTGGACTTTTACTATATAGCCCAGTACCATCGCCAGTAGAAAAAATAAAAGATAGATACAGATGGCGAATGATTATAAAATGCAAATATGATGATAGAGTTAATTCTTTACTTATAGATGCTTTTACAGAATTTATCAATATGAAAACTAAAACTGCAAGGGTAAATATAGAATTAAATCCAAATAACATGATATAAAAGTAATCTAAGAAGGGAGTAAAAATGGCAATTAGAGAAATTAGAAAAGATGGAGACGAAATTTTAAGAAAAAAATCTAGAGAAGTTGAAGTAGTTGACGATAGAATAAGAGAACTATTAGAAGATATGCTTGAAACAATGCATGAAGCAAATGGCGTGGGAATTTCAGCTGTGCAAGTAGGAATTTTAAAACGACTTGTAGTAATTGATTTATATGATGGAAATAAACCTCTAAAACTAATAAATCCTGTTATAGTAAAGCAAAAAGGTGAGCAAGAAGTAGAAGAAGGATGTTTAAGTTTTCCTAATCAATTTGCAAAAGTAATTAGACCAAGAGAAGTAACTGTAAAGGCTTTAAATGAAGAAGGAAAGCCTATTACTGTAAAAGGAAAAGACCTTTTAGCACAAGCTTTAGCACATGAAATAGACCATTTAGATGGAAAATTGTTTGTAGATATAATGGAACCTGGAACTCTAGAATATATTGAGCCAAATTCAACAAGTGAAAAATAAGGAGGCGTTTGAATGAAAATAATTTTTATGGGAACACCGGATTTTGCAAAAGAATCATTAGAAGCAGTGTATAATAGTGGTAATGAGATTTTAGCTGTTGTAACAAATCCAGATAAACCAAAAGGCAGAGGAATGAAGATGACTATATCACCGGTAAAAGAATTTGCTTTAGAAAAAAATTTGAAAATATTACAACCTTCAAAAGTAAGAAAAAACGAAGAATTTATTGAAGGAATAAAGGGAATGCAACCAGACTTATTATGTGTAGTAGCATATGGAAAAATTTTACCTAAAGAATTATTAGATATACCGAAATATGGTGCTATAAATGTTCATGGCTCACTTTTGCCTCAATATAGAGGTGCAGCGCCAATACAATGGGCTGTACTAAATGGAGATAAAAAAACAGGAATAACTACAATGTTTATGGATGAAGGCATGGATACAGGAGATATGATTTTGAAAGAAGAAACCGAAATAGGAGACAATGAAACAACAGGAGAATTATGGGAAAGGCTTTCAAAAATTGGTTCTAAATTATTAGTTGAAACAATAAACAAAATAGATTGCGTAAAAAATAAGGAAAATAAAACATTAGATGAAATAAAAGAAGAAATTGGAGCAGAAAAACAAGGCGAAAATTATTCTTTAGCACCAATGCTTAGTAAAGAAATGGCAAAAATAGATTGGCAAAAAAAAGGAGTAGAAATAAAAAATTTAGTTAGAGGACTAAATCCAATAATGGGAGCATATTGTTTTTTAGAAAATAAAAAAATCAAACTTTGGAAAGTACAGGTTTTGAATTTAGAAGAATTAGAACAAAAATTTTCCGAAATAAAAGACTATATGCCTAGAATGGAAAAAGTTGAGCCAGGAACAGTTTTATTTGCAGATAAGAAAAAAGGATTATTTGTAAAAACAATAGATGGAGTAATAGAAGTATTAGAAATACAAGGAGAAAATGCAAAAAAAATGGATGTAAAAAGTTTTCTAAATGGAAATGATATTCATGCAGGAGAAATATTTGAATAAAATAATAAAAAATACTTGATATTAAAAATTATTATTTGTATAATAATGTCGAAAAATGTTTGGTAGTGTAAAATATCAATGTAAAAAACACTACAAAAAAAGTATTTGAAAGGGGAGAAAAATGAAAACTACAAAAAGCGCAAGTGAATTTAGAAGAGAAGCAAGAGAAAGTCTTCGCGGAAAATGGGGAGCAGCAATATTAGTTTCATTAATATATACTGCAATTAGTGTGGCTGTATCTTTAATTGCAGAATATGTTCATCCAATAATATGGTTACCATATATTGTAATATCACCTCCACTTACATATGGAATAGCATATGCATATTATCATATAAAAAAAGGTGATAATGTGTCACCAGGAGATTTCTTAAAAGTAGGTTTCAAAAATTTTGGACGTAGCTGGAAAGTATTTTTCAGTATATTAGGTAGATGTTGGTGGTGTATTTTACTTTTGATAATACCAATTGCTATTTTAGTAATTATGATGTTTGTTGGTGCTGGAATGATGGTATTTAATAATATGACTTCAATTATATCTGCACCATATGATTCAAGTTATTCATATGACACTTATGACACTTATGATAATTATGATTATTCAGATTATTATGACTTATATAGTAGTTACTTAGATGATTATGATTACAATTATGACTATGATTATGACTACGATTACGACTATGATTATGATTACGGATATGATGATTATAATTATAATTTAGATAGTTTTGGTGACTCACTTGGTCAAACAGTATTAATTACAATACTTATTTCGGTTGGGGTAATGATAGTTATGCTAGTAATAGGTATAGTAGTATATATTAAAGTATTATTATATTCACTATCATATTACATTGCAGCTGCAAACGAAAACATGACTCCTAGAGATGCTGTATTGCAAAGTGAAAGCTTAATGAGAGGAAATAGAGGAAAATATTTTTGTTTAACATTGTCATTTACAGGATGGATTTTATTAATAGTTGTAGCATCTGTAATAGTTGGAATATTCACCGCATTTAGTTTAGGGGTAATAGGAGGGCTTGTTTTAGATGTTGGAATGTTAATATTATCTCCATATATTTCAATATCAGTAATAGCTTTCTATCAAGAACTAGCTAGAATAAATGGTCAGCAAAATAATACGCCAAACTATGCAAATGTAGGAAATGGAATGAACAATTCAAATGTAAGCTATGGAAATAATGCTAATAATAATTCATATAATTATAATAATAGTATGAATAACAATGCATATAATACCAATAATGGTGGCAACAATTATGGATATACCACAAATAATAGTGTAAACAATAATTATGGATATAACTCTGCGAATAATCAAATAAATAATACTGGCTATACTGTAAATAGTAATCAGAATAATAATGGAATGGAAAATAACTATGGTTATAATGTAAATAATAGTCAATTAAATAAGAATTATGGAAGCAATGCAAATAATAATGTAACTAATAATGAAAATAATAACGATTTAAGAGACTTATTTGGATCAGAAGAAACAAATAATGATGTAAATAGTAATAATATAGTTACAAATACTGTTCCAAACCTAGAACAAAATACACAAGAAAGCCAACAAAGTGAACAAAATAAACCAACAAAAATGTGTATGAAATGTGGAAAAATAAACAATGCAGATGCTGAATTCTGCACAAATTGTGGAAATAAATTATAATAAAAAAATTAATAAGTGGGCAATATAAATTATAAAGTACATATTACCTTTATAATTATAAAAAACCCACTTTTTATTTTATAAATAAGCATTTAGTTTATCAATATTATCTCTTTGAAACTTATTAAAATTTTTTAAAAGTTCAGTTGTACTTTTTTGAATATCCAAATCACAATTCAAAATTCTCTGACATTGAATAACGCCCATCAAAGTACCTTGAATCATAATTTCTGCAATATGAGAATTACTTCTATCCTTCAAAGTATTAAATTGGACACCGGCAAAACTCATCATTTTATCTCTAAAAGGTGTAGAATCAGGAATTTCACCATATTTCTCAAAATGTTGATTAATTTGACTTTGAGTATTACCATATTGAGAATACATAGCAACTAATTGTTTTCTCATTTCCTTATCAGTAACTTTAGCAGATAAATAAGAAATAGAATCCATACCCATTTTAGCAATCTTACTAATCTCATTTAAAACAGCGAGATCAAGCTGGAAAGAGTTAGAGTCAGAAGTTGAGTTGCTAGACTCATTAGTTGATTTAGAATTGGTATGTTCAGCATTAGATTGAGGTTTTGAATCAGAATTAGAAGTGTTAACTTTATAGCCCTGTTCCTGAAGTGATTGTGCATCCATATTGCTATCTTTATTTTCATTTTTGAGATTTTTATCTTTATCCATATATTTACCTCCAATAAAAAATCTAAATATATTTATATTTTGTACAAAAATTTTAAAAATATTCAAACAAAAAAAGCGTCAACTTTTGTTGAAATATGTACAAAAATAATATATACTTATAACTATATGGAGGAATAAAAAATGCCTGAAAATATATCAGAAAAAAAGTGGACAGAAGAACAAATGCAAGCTATAAAATTAAATGGTGCAAATATCTTAGTTTCAGCAGCCGCTGGAAGTGGTAAAACTTCTGTACTTGTCGAAAGAATTATAAATAAAATAATAAATGAAAATGTAAATATAGATAAAATTTTAGTTGTAACATTTACAAATGCAGCAGCAAGTGAAATGAGACAAAGATTGATGGATGCAATATATAAAAATATTGATAAAATGCCAAATGATGAGAATTTACAAAGGCAACTTTTGCTATTAAATAAAGCAAATATTAGTACAATTCATGCTTTTTGTTTAAATGTTATTAGAAATAATTTTTTTGAAATTGGTATGAGTAGTAATTTTAGAGTTGCAGATGAAACTGAAATTGAAATTATGAAACAAGAAATTATAGAAGATATTTTTGAGACCGAGTATGAAAAACAAGATAAAAATTTCTTAAAAATTTTAGAAATGTATACAAGTTATAAAGATGATACATATTTAAAAGAACTAATTTTGAAAATTTATAAATTTATTCAAAGTGATCCTTTTCCAGAAAAATGGCTTAAAGATGCAGTTGAAGATTATAACATAGAACAAAGCGATTTTTATAATACAAAATGGGGCAAAATAATATTAGATAAGGCAAAAGATATTATTCAAGATAATATAACAAGCCTAAATAGAATGACAAAAGAATTAAGTGTATATCCGAATTTAATAGATTTTTATTCTATTTTAAATCAAGATTTAAAAGATATGGAAAGTATAAGACTTGATACTTGGGATAACGCATACATGGATATAAATAATAAATCTTGGACAACATGGTCTAGAAAAAATAAATTTTCTGAAGAAGAAAAAGAGGTTAAGGAAAGAGCAAAAAATATTAGAGATTCTGTTAAATCTAGCTATGCAGAAGTTCAAAAAATGGTAAATTGCACTTCAAAAGAAGCCATAGATGATATAAAAGAAATGTATGATACATTAAATATCCTACAAAACTTAGTTTTGATTTTTAAAGAAGAATTTTCAAAACGCAAAAAAGAAAAAAATATAGTAGATTTTAATGACATTGAACATTTAGCACTTAAAATTTTAGTAGATGAAAATGGAAATCCAACAGAAATAGCTAAAAAATATGATTTTAATGAAATTGAAATAGACGAATACCAAGACAGTAATTCAGTTCAAGAATACATATTAAATAGTGTTTCAAACGGAAAAAATATATTTATGGTTGGGGATGTTAAGCAAAGTATATATAAATTTAGACAAGCAAATCCTAAGCTTTTTATGCAAAAATATAATGACTATATGTTACCTGAGCCACAAATAGAAAATGATACTAAAATATTATTATATAAAAATTTCAGAAGCAGAAAAAATATATTAGATATAACCAACTTAGTTTTTACAAATATTATGAGTGAAAAAATAGGAGAGATAGAATATACTAAAGAGGAAGCATTAAATCAAGGAAGAGAATTTGAAGATATTGATATAGATTGTAAAACTGAATTAAATATTATAGAAACTGAATCAGAAGATAATGATGAAGAAATTCAAGAAGTTCTAGAAAATGCAGCTTTAGAAGCAAGATTAGTGGCTAAGAAGATTAAAGAATTGAATAAACAAAAGATTAAATATAAAGATATAGCCATTCTATTAAGAAGTCCAAAAAGTATAGCAAGTATTTATGAAAAAGAATTAATGGCAGAGGGAATACCTGTATTCTCAGATATTACAACAGAATATTTACATACAATAGAAATAGATACTATAATATCTTTATTAAAAATAGTGGATAACCCACTTCAAGATATTCCACTTGTTACAGTTTTAAGGTCTGAAATAGGAGGATTTACAGATAATGACCTATTAGAAATTAGATTAACAGATAAAAATGAAGCTTTTTATAGAGCAGTAGAAAAGGCAGAAAAATCAGAATTAATAGAAGATAAATTGAGACAGAAAATATCAAGTTTTTTACAGCTAATTGAAAAATTGAAAAATAAAGAAAAAGAATTGCCATTGGATGAATTCATCTGGTACATATATAATGAAACAGGATATTATAATTATGTTGGTTTAATGCCAGATGGAAATTTAAGACAAGCAAATTTAAAAAAGTTATTTGAAAAAGCAAGAGAATAC
>CALXZS010000019.1 GCA_944393305.1 uncultured Clostridia bacterium
CGCGCAGTTTGGAGCTGTAAAATTCGAAGAATTTTAGCAGTGACAGTAAGAAACAAGAAATTTTGAAATATACAATTAGAACAATTTATTTAACTATGAATTATAAATAAAAGATATTATGTTTACATTTTATACCATTTTTATCCATTTTGCAAGTAAAATCGTGCGTCAAATTGTGACAGTTTTCGACAATTAAAATATCTTATTAAAAAAGTGACATAGCCATAAACTACTACATCACTTCTTATAATCTTTCAATTCAAAAACAGCCCTCAAACCAGCTCCATAACCATTAATTTTCTTTATTCTTATTATACAAATACACTAAAAGTTCAATAAATACCGCATGAGACCAGGCTAGTCCTATAACCCATTTTTCATTCAAGTCACTATTTGATTGTTCTGCTAAAAATCCTTGAGCTGTTGCACTTTGTACAATAAAATTCAAACATTCATTAGCTCTTTTTTTATCTCCTACTGCATTGAAATATAATCCCATCCAGCCAGTAGCAATTATCCAAGGATTATTACCTCCTAAATATCCATCACCTTGATATCTTAGGTATCCTCCTGAATATGTTCTTAATGTCATATTTATTTGATCTATTGTATTTTGTACAAACTTATCATTCATATCAAATACTCTAAATGGAAATAATGAGGCGACAACACTTATATCTACCATTCTATCTGTCGTATTTCTTAATAATACATTCATGTGTTTATCTACTAAATTATTTAATATGTACTGTTTTGTTTCTCTTTTATACTCTTCTAATTTCTTTTTGCATTTTAAAATATCATCTTGCTTTAACCTATTTTTAGCAAATAATTCATATACTTCATCATATACTCTTATCATTGAATCAAATGCTGAATATATTGCAGAAAGCGAATACAAGTGAATTCCTT
The DNA here is from genome assembly GCA_944393305.1 of uncultured Clostridia bacterium. GTDB lineage: Bacteria > Bacillota > Clostridia > TANB77 > CAG-508 > CAG-793. The sequence continues at coordinate 913 of CALXZS010000019.1, forward strand.
CTGTATTTTCCCAAAGGTCATAACTTGGGTGTTTATATATTTCATCCCTTTCTTTATAATTATAGTCTTTTTCTAATTCCATTCTAACTACATCTTCTGTTTCTTCTTTTCCTAAAATATTATCCATGTACTTTTCTAGGAATTTAACTGCCTTTTCCAACATTTTCATATTATCTTTTAAGAATTTTTTATCTTTTTTACCTGTCTTTCTTGTCATTATTTCATAATGTCTATATGCACCATAAACAACAGTTGCAGTTTCATCTATTTGGTATCCCCAGCAAGGTGCAAGTCTTCCATCTGTATAAAATCTTTGTTCCCACATACCATTTTTTTCTTGAGTTTTTCTCAAAAAGACTTCATATAATTTTTTTGTCATATTTTCAAAACCTATAAAGTCCATCGCTTTATATACTAAAACAGAATCTCTAGGCCAGCAATACGCATATCTACCACATTTATCTCTTTCTTCATCAACTTCAACAGATGCAGAAATTGCACCAGTTCTTTCATTTATTAACAAAGCTATAAGTAAAATTGTTCTTTTATATATTTGAATTATTTTATTCATATAGTCTGAGCCATCTGGTTTTAATTTTAATGTATCGTGTTCTTCTACATATTTTTTCCAATGTCTAATTACTTTATTTATTTCTTTATTTACATCGATTCTTCTAACTTTATCTATTTCTTCTTGAACTTGAGTTATGCTGTCATCTCCTGAAGATATATATATATACATGCAAAATTCTCTAGTTTCGCCTGGTTTTATAGTTCCAAGGTCATAGCTTATTGCAGAATCTGAACTCATTCCAATATAATCTTTATCAAATATATTTCCAGAACTTATTGTACTAGCAACATTATTTAATTGATGGCTATATAATTTTTCTTTAGAAAATGTTGCACAAGTATAATTATGGCTATACTGTATTAAAGCATTATTTGATATTAATCCTCCAGCAGTATTATTGTATGATGAAAATACTTTTGAATGTACTAAAAATTTCAAATCTAAATCAATATTATTATCATTCTTGAAAATATATTTTTTTAGCAAAATATCTTGGCTTATCATAGCACAATCTATTTGTTTTACTTTTAAATTAAAGTATGTGTTTTCTATATCTGTTATTAATACATTTGTATCATCTTCATAATATTGATTGTATTTATTGTTTACATCATTGTGCAAATAAATGATATTTGAATCATTTATTTTTACTCCTATATGATAAAAATCTGAATATTGCATATAGTCTGGAGAAGGATAATATAATCTTAACAATTCTCCATATTTGCTAAATGTGGCAATTAAATCCTTATTTCCTATAAAGGCATCATTATAATATTTTTTCTTCATTTGAATTTTCTCCTTTTATTTATTTTTCATAATTTCTATTATTTGTTTTCTTAAATCATTTACTCTATTATTTAATTTTACCATATCTACATCTGCATTAGAAGATATCCTAATATTTTCTTTTAGACTATGTTTCATTTCTTCTATTTCATCTTCCAAAGCCTGCATTTTTTCAATTATTTCTATTCTTTGTTTTTGTTTATCTACCGGATTTTTGCATATTTGAACTTTGCTTAAATTCTCATCTAAAACATATTCTTCGCCATATTTAGCAATAGTTACTCCTATTCCTGTTGTTTCTTCTATTTTACTTTTTAAAGTTTCCTGTGCATTTGGTTCACCATGAACTAAAAATATATGTTTTGGCATCATACTGGTAAATGAATATACAAAGTTTAAAAGCCATTCTTGGTCTGCATGTCCTGAATATCCTTCTATATATTCAACTCTTGCTTTTACTGCAAATTCTTCACCTAATATTTTTACCTTTTTTTCTCCGTCAACTATTCTTCTTCCTAAAGTACCTGGTGCTTGATATCCAACAAAAAGTATTGTACTTTTTGGATTCCAAATATTATGTTTTAAATGATGTTTAATTCTTCCTACATCACACATACCACTTGCTGAAATTATAATACATGGCTCATCTGACATATTTAATGCTTTTGATTCTTCAACTGACTTAGTAAAAGTTAAACCTGGAAAGTCTAATGGGTTGTCCCCTCTTTTTATAAATTCTTGAACTTCTGGTTTAAATAAGTCCATATTCTTTTCAAACACTTCAGTTGCTGATGTTGCAAGTGGACTATCTACATATACTTTTGCATTCATTAAAGTATCATATTCTTTTACAAATGCTTCATCATTTTTTCTTTGTTCTTTTATTTTATCTAGTTCAAATAATATTTCTTGAGTTCTACCAACTGCAAATGATGGTATTACTACTGTTCCACCATTATCCAATGTTTCAGATACAATATCTAGGAACATTGACGCTTTTTTATCATTTTTTAAATGAAGTCTATCACCATAAGTTGATTCCATTACTAGATAATCTGCACTTTCTATCATTGTAGGACTAGATAACAGTGGTATATCATTATTACCAATATCTCCACTAAAAACTATCTTTTTGGTTTCGCCATTTTCTGTTACCCATACTTCAATAATACTTGAACCTAGCATATGTCCTGCGTCATTAAATCTAACAGATATATTAGGGTCTATTTGTACTATATTATCATACTCAACTTCTCTAAAAACTTCCATAGAGTTTTCTGCGTCTTCTACTGTATAAAGTGGCTCTATTGTTTTTTGACCATTTCTTTTTCTTTTCTTGTTTTTTATTTCATTTTCAGTTTCTTGAATATGACCACTATCTGGTAGCATTATGCTGCATAAATCACATGTAGCTTTTGTAGCATATATTGGATTTCTATATCCCTCTTTATATAATTTTGGTATTCTTCCAGAATGGTCGATGTGAGCATGTGTAAGTAGCATAAAATCTATACTATTTACATCATAATCAAATGGCTCATCATTTAGCAATTCCTCTTCATATTTTCCTTGATGCAACCCACAATCAACTAAAAATCTTTTTCCAGCACCTTCAACTAGAAAATTTGAACCAGTTACAGTTTGAGTTGCTCCTAAAAATGTTATTTTCATATGTTTTCCTTTCTTATTTATTAAAAATTTTCACTTTTTTTGTTTTTCTTATTTTGACATTACTACCTTTTTGTAAATTTATATAATTTGTACTATCTAAAATATCCTCATCATAAATTTCAGAAACAAGTTTGTCATTTTTTACTTCTAATCTTATTAACAATTCATCTAAATTCATATTTTTTGTTTCAAATATACTTTTTAAAAGTTCATAGTCTGTTTCTTTATTATTTGAAATTGGATTTATAAGTTCTACGTCTAAGCCTTTACTAATAGCTATTTTTTCAATCTCCCCAAAATCTATTTTATCTTTTAATACTTCTTTTTGATTTATTGGAAGATATTTCAAATATCTAATTTCATATATATAATCCAATATTTTTTCTTTACTATTTTCTCTTTGTATTTTGTTAGCGAATATTTGTAAATATTTTTCTTGCAATTTTGCTATATCTATTTTCTCTATACTTTCATAATAATTCACTTTATTTTCCAGTTCTGTTTTTATTTTTACGAATTCTATTGGATTTTGATATTTGTTACATTTTTCTATTTCTTCTAATAATTCATTTCTCTCTTTTTGAAGCATTTCTTCATAATGACTTACACTAAATATCTTTTTTTCATTTGGCAACTTACTGTTTTTTTCTAAATATTCTTTTCTTAATTTTGTTTGATTATTAAGCACATCATCTATATCTCTTATTTTTTTCAACATTTCTTTTTTTCTATTACTTATATTTTCTACAAATTTCTTTTGTTCATTCATTTCTCCTAATGTTTTTTTGTTATTTTGTAAAGAATGTATAAATTTTTCTTTTTGCTTTTCATCATATATGAAATAAAATCTTAATGCTAGTTTTTGAAGCTCATCATATATGTCTTTGTCCACCATCTTTTTTAATTTTTTTATATTATTAGAATTTATTTTTGAAACTATATTATCTCCTAAAAGATAAATTAAATCTGTATACAATATATTACAATCTATATTTTCTATTTCACTTGTAACTTGCGACCATGAAAATCCATTAAAATCCCTTATAACTTCTGAATAAGAAATGCACTTACCAATGCTTATTGCTGTTATCATTGCCTTTTCTTCTAAAGTTAAATTTGGATTTATTTTTTCTACACCTGCTCTTATAACACTATATAGAACTACTTTTTCGTTTGGAAAGAATATTACTTTTTGCTCATTATTATACTGGTTATCAGGTTCTTCTTCTAAGATTTTGCATTTTGATTTTGTTAGTTCTTTTTCTAACAATGAATTTGGTTTTGCTATAACTATTTCTCTACAATATTTTTTTATAATATCTATAATATTTTTAATAAATTCTTCTTTACTAGGAACTTCTCTTTTTACATTTTCATAATCATTATATGCTCCTTCTGCCTTATAAAGCATACTAAGCAAAAGGTTTTGAGCTTCCTTTTCAAACCTTTTGCTTTCTGCTATTTCTTCTAACTCTTGATTATAATCTTTTTTTAAAAGCTTTGTCCTCAATTTTATTCTCCTTCGCTTGTTTCATCATCTGTTTCAGATGAAGCATTAATATCTCCAGGTGCCATTTTTAGTTCTTCCCATCTTTCCTTAGAAATAAGTACATCTCTTGGTTTACTACCTTGATAACCTGAAATTATACCTCTTTGCTCCATCTGGTCTATTATTCTTCCTGCTCTTGAATATCCAATTTTTAATCTTCTTTGAAGCAATGATGTTGAGGCTTTTCCAGAATCTATAACAAGCTCAATTGCTTCATCTAATAATTTATCTGTTTCATCATCGTCTTCTTCATCTATATTACTTTTTTCAGGTGTTCCACTACTTTCTATTGTTTCTATTATGTCTTCATCATATTGTGTTTCACCGTCTTTTTTCAAGAATTTTACTATATTTTCTACTTCTTTATCTGATATAAAAGCTCCCTGTATTCTAACTGGTTTTGGGGCTCCTGATGGATAGAAAAGCATGTCTCCTTTTCCTAATAGTTTCTCTGCACCTGAACCATCTAAAATAGTTCTTGAGTCTACTTGTGAAGAAACTGAAAATGCTATTCTTGATGGAATATTTGCCTTTATTATACCTGTAATTACATCAACAGATGGTCTCTGTGTTGCAATTACTAAATGCATTCCCGCTGCTCTAGCCATTTGTGCTAATCTACAAATAGCGTCTTCCACATCTTTTGCAGCTACCATCATCAAATCTGCAAGCTCGTCTATTATAATAACTATTTGTGGTAATTTTTGATTACCTTCTTTTTCTGCAAGTTCATTATAACCTTTCATATCCCTTACTTTTTTCTCAGCAAACAAGCTATATCTTTTTACCATTTCTTGAACTGCCCAAGCTAAAGCTCCTGCTGCTTTTTTTGGATCTGTTACTACTGGAATTAAAAGATGTGGTATTCCATTATATATTGAAAGTTCAACTACTTTTGGATCTATCATAAGAAGTTTTACTTCACTTGGTTTTGCTTTATATATTATGCTTGTAATTAAAGTATTTATACATACTGATTTTCCTGAACCTGTTGCACCCGCAATAAGCATATGTGGCATTTTAGCAATATCTGTAACAACTATTTCTCCTGCAACATTTTTTCCCAATGCAAATGCTAGTTTAGATTTATTATCTATAAATTCATCTGATTCTATTATGTCTCTAAGTGGTACTGATTGTTTTTCTTTATTAGGAACTTCTATTCCTACTGTATGTTTACCAGGAATTGGAGCTTCTATTCTTATAGTTTCAGCCTCCAAGCTTAGTGCTATATCATCAGAAAGATTTGCTATTTTACTTACTCTTACACCTTCTGCTGGAGCTAGTTCATATCTTGTAATTGCAGGACCAACTGATACATTTTCTACTTTTGCAGATACACCAAAACTATACAATGTTCTTCTAAGCTTTTCAGCAGTTGCAAGAAGTTTTTTCTCACTATTTTTATCTGATTGATTTTTTCCTTGTGCTAGAAGCGTAATTGGTGGAAATTCATAATGTTCATCTTCAACTGTAAGTCCATGGTCTAATTTTAACACTTCTTTTACTTTAGCCTCTTTTTGTTCTTCTTCTGTCGCAAACAATTCGTCTTCATTAATAACTTTTTGAGTCTTTTTCATTTCTTTTGGTGATGAGAATATTGAAGCATCCAAATCATCTTTTGAATGGTCATACTTCTTTGGTTCATTTAAATTTATTGTAATTTGTTCTTCTAATTCTTCTTTATTTTTATTAGCTTGTTCTCTTTCTAATTTTTCTCTTAATCTCTTTTCCCTTTTTGTTTCAGGTTTTACTTTTACTTCTGCTTTATTATTTATATTTTCTTCTTCTCTCATTTTATCTCTCTGTGCTTTTTTCTCAGCTAATTTATCAATAGAGTTTGCAATCGCTTCTGCTGGGTGAAGGCCAAATATAAATACTAATAATATTAATGAAACACCAATAGACGCAATTACTGCACCAAGTAAACCAATTAAGTTTACAAGTGGAATTGCAATTGCTGTACCAATAACTCCTCCTCCAATATCTTTAGTTCCTAATGTATATGCTTGTTTTAGTGCTACATCTGTACTTTGTTCTATATTTATATTTCCTACTGAAATTTGATAACAACTAAGTGTCACATCAATTAATACCAAAATTACTATTAGCATAATTATTTTTGGTATATAATATTTTGTATCTTTATCATAAGCTATGTACAAAGCAAAAACAAAAAGTCCAATTGGAACTAAATATTTTATATACCCAAATATTCCACCTAATGCTGGGCTTAGTGTTTGTCCTAAATAACCTGATTTTGTATATATTAAAACCGCAAGCAAAATACTAAGTACAATTAGAGTGGCTACAATAATATTTAATTTTTTTTGCATTTGTTTCTTTTTACTTGTTCTTCCTCTAGGCATTTATTATCAGTCTCCAATCTTTTTATAAATTAAAAGAATAATCATCTATAAGTAAATCATCAATTTCTCTTTGTTCGTAATATTCATTTGTATAATCATTATAATCATAAAGCAAAAATACGTAAATAAATGAGAAAATTGCTATTATAATTCTAGCTAAAATAAAAACTCCTACAAATAATACAGCAATAGCTATTCCAACAGCAGTTCCACTTACTCCGCCTTTAGTTTGTGCCACTTGTATAGGCGAATTATATTGATTTACATATTTATTTAATGTATTTACAATATGTCTTCTATACAATGGATAGAAAACAAATCCACTGATTATTGGTATAGCAAGTGAACCTAAAGAACTTATTAATGTCATTGTATTTTTTTCTAGGTCACTAAAAATTGTTAATAACCCACAAAATAAATTCCATACAAAAACTAGGACAAAATAAAGTATACCTATTAAATACATTTTTCTATATAAATAGTAGAAACCTCCACACAAAAATGCATAAACATTGAATTTTCCATCTTTTATTTTTAGGTTCATATTATCTTTTGTTCCAACCCAAATGTTTAGTATTTCATCATTTACTCCAAAATTATTCATCTACTTCTCCTTTTTTCTATTTCATCACTAATTATACAATATATATTTTTTTTATTCAATAGCAAAAAAATTTTTTTGGAATAATATATGATATATGGTAGATACTACATTAGGGAGGATTTTTTATGATTTCACTTTGTATAAAAGATAATCATTCAAATATACAAGATTTTTTAATGAAAAAAATTAGTGAATCTACTATTCCTAATATATATTATTCTAAACATAATTTTAAAATTTATAAAAATGTAATAATACATTATGTTGGAACTGATAAAGATGATTTTTATAGTTTTATGTCTCATGTTATTTCCGACACCATAGCTAACTTTTATGAGCCTTTAATTATAAAAAGATTGATTAATAGTCAGTATTTTTATTTTGACCCTAGTGATAAGAAAGCTATACTTGAGGAATATTCCACTTCTTCTGATAAATGTGATGATAGAAATAATTATTATGAAATATATAAATATATAAAGGAAAATAAATCTATAATTTTAGATGGTTTTGTTAATTTTAGAATGCCAAATTATGTTGCAACTTTGGATGAACTTTTAGAAAATGCAGTTAGTAAATTTGTTTTGGATAAAGAATATTTAGAATTTGTATCTTTGCTAAAGATTTATGTAGACTCTAAAATTCCAGAACCTATAAAAGTTAATTTGATATATGTTAATAAAGAATCCATCTTACTAGATGAAAATGGTGATGTTATACCTGCTCATGACTTTGACTCTGAATACTTATCTGATATTTCATTTTCGCAAAATGATTATGCTTTAAATACTTTGATAGGTGAATTACCACAAACTATTACTTTACATTTAATTTCTCCCAAAGATGAATTTATTAATACTTTGGAATTAATTTTTGGTGAAAGAATAAAAATCTGCGATGGATGTGAAATTTGTAGTGCATATAAACTTTTAAATTTAAAGTAATTAATGGATGGGCATTTTTATTGTATTATAATTTAAAAATTTAATATAAGTATTTGCCCATCCATTAGTTATTCTACACTTTTCAAAGATTCTATCATATCTATTTTTTTCAAAGAAAAGTATGTGATAATATTTACTATTACTGCAAATAGAGTGGTTATTAATATTCCTAATAAGTAACTCCAAATTGTTATCTGTGGATTAAACATTAATATATCTAGTTCACAAGTTTTTATAATATATAATGTCAAGAAATATCCTCCACCGGGTGCCACATAACATTCCTAAAAATGTTAATATTATTGTTTCTCTTGATATATATTGATAAACTTCTTTATCATAAAATCCAAGAACTTTTATTGTTGCAAGTTCTCTTATTCTTTCTGTAATATTGGCATTTAGCAAATTATACAATACGACAAAAGCTAGAAGTCCTGCTGCAATTATTAAAATCCAAACAACTAAATCCATATTATCCATAACATCTGCAAATATATCTTGCGATGCTGACATGAATGATACTCCTGAAATATAATCCTTGTTATTTAAAATTTCAGTTCCTAATAAATTTTCTTCTTCTTCATTCATATTATCTGTATTTACATAAATAACATTATATCCAATTCTAGTATCAAATAAATTATTATATAATTCAGGTGTCATGTATATATAATGCATTAAATAATTCTCAGTAATATTTGAAACTTTTACATTTGCTTCTTGATCATTTGCATTTATTATTTTTATTTCATCGCCTACTTTTATATCTAAAAGTTTAGATATTTTTTCACTTATTATAACTCCATCATTATTCAATGTATATTTTTCATCATTGTTTTTTCTTGATTCAAGAGTTATAAATTCATTTAGCTTATTTACATCTTGTGGCACTATCAATTGAATATTTTGATTATTATCATTTTTGTCTATTTTTACAGATTGAACATTGACATTTAATAAACTATTTATTCCTTCATAATTTGAAATTATATTATCTATATTTTCTAATTCTTCATTTTTATATTCGTCTTTTAAATTTATACTTGCTTCATATAAATTTATTTTTCCATATTGAGCTGGTATCATTCCTGAAATTGCATCTCTAAGTCCGAAACCAGATATAATTAGTGCTGTACAACCGCCAACTCCAATTATTGTCATCATAAATCTTTTCTTATATCTAAATAAATTTCTTGCTGTTACTTTTTTTGTAAAATTCAATCTTTTCCATATAAAGTTTATATGTTCTAAAAGTATTCTCTTTCCTGGCTTTGGAGCTTTTGGTCTCATCAAGTTTGCTGGCTTTTGTTTTAATATTTTTGCACATGAATATATTGTAGCTCCTAATGTACAAATAATTGCTGCTACCATTCCAATAGTTGCATATGTCATATTAAATTCTAATATAACTTCTGGAAGTTCATACATCATGCCATAAATATCTGCTATAATTTTTGGAAGTAGGCTAAATCCAATTACTACACCTATTCCACCACCAATTACAGTTGCCAAAATTGCATATATTATATATTTACTTGCAATTTGTAATTTATTATATCCTAAAGCTTTTAATGTTCCTATTTCAACTCTTTCTTCCTCAACCATTCTTGACATAGATGTTAAGCTTATTAGTGCCGCTACTATAAAGAATACTACTGGGAAAACTTCTGCAAGATTCGCTACTCTATCTGTATCTTGCATATAACTTACGTATCCGGCATTTTGGTTTCTGTCTAATATGTACCAGTCCGGTCTTGTAATAGCATTAACATCATCTTCTGCTTCATCTAGTTTTTTCTCTGCATCAGCTATTTTTGTATTATATTCTTCTCTTGCTTTGCTTAACTCTTCTTCTGCTTTTTTTATTTCAGCCTCTGAGTTTTCTAGTTTTTGTTCTGCTTTATTTAATTCACTATAAGCTAAATTTTTAGAATTTTGAAGTTCTTTTTCTTGAGATTCAAGTTCTTCTTTTGCATTATCTATCATTGTTTTAGCATTTTCTAGTTCAGCTTTTGCATTTTGAATTGTATTTTCAATTGTCGAAACACTTGCATTTATATCTTCTATTCCTTGATTTTTTAATTGATTATCTATTACTGTAATTGTTGCTTTTAATTTTGCTATTGTTTCATTTAATACTGCCATTTGAGCATTAATATTAGCAATTTCTTCTGCATCTTCTACTTCATCTAAATTTTCTAATTTTTTCTTTAATTCATCATATTCTTTTTGCTTATCTTCAAGACTTTGTACAAAACTATTATATCTTGTTTGAATTTCTTTTAAATTATTTAGTTCAGTTTCATATTCTTTAATTTGTGCATCCGCTTCACTTTTCTTTGTATTATATTCTGCTTCATTTTGTGATAAAGTATTTTTTGCGGTTTCTATTTGTGCTTCTGCTGATGCAAATTTTTCATTTAACTCATTTCTATTTTTTTGCAGACTTGCCTTTCCATTTTCAATCTGCTTTTTTCCGCTATCTATTTCATTTTGCGCGTCTTGAAGCTGTTTTTCTCCGTCTGCTTTTTGTGTTTCAAATTCATTTTTTGCATCTTGTAATTTTTTATTAGCACTATCATATAGCTCATTATATCTAGCTTCTCTTCTAGCTTCTGATATTCCTTCAACATTATCTATTGCAGTTTCTATTTTTTCTTCATAATCATCTTCATAACATTTTAGATTTTTACTATCTTTTACAGTTATATAAGCATTTGTATAAATATCTGCATTTATATTATTTTTATTTATATATACATAGTAGTCAATTACTCCTGCCCCTAGTTTTGTACTACCTCTATCCCTAGAAATATATAATGGAGATTTTACAGTTCCAACTATTGTAAGAGTATTATTTTTTAGTAAAGCCTTTTCATTTCCATCATCATCAGTTATATTTTCTGCATTTACTACAATTGTATCTCCTATTTTGTGATTTGTTCCAGATATAAAACTATGTTCTACTACACATTCATTTTCGTTTTGTGGCAGTCTTCCTTCAACTATTTCTAGTCCATTTATTTCATCTGTCATAGTTTCAAGTTTAACAACAACTTC
>CALXZS010000020.1 GCA_944393305.1 uncultured Clostridia bacterium
AAAACCTTTACTTCAAAAGTGCCTTCATCTTTTAATTTTATTTCATCTACACTTTCTCCATTTAAATACATTTTTACTTGATTATCACTATATTCTAATTCTTCTAATTTTTCTAATTCCTTATTTTTCATTTTTTCATATTTAATATTGTATACTGCTTTTTTCCACTTAAATGTTACTTCAAAATTGTTCCAATCTTTAGGAACACATGGTTTTATTTTCATAATATTGTGCTTTATTTTTATTCCTAAAATATATTCAACTTGCAAAGTATATATCCAACCAGCTGAGCCTGTATACCAAGTCCAACCTCCACGTCCTGCAAAATTATTTTCGCTAAATATATCTGCTTCTATAACATATGGCTCTACTTTATATTTCATAGCTTGCTCCTCTGTTTTAGCATGCTCAATTGGATTTATCATTTTATACATTTCTATTGTACCTTCACTATTACCTAGCATTGCTTCTGCAATTGCACACCACACAGCTGCATGTGTATATTGTCCTCCATTTTCTCTCATTCCAGGAGCGTAAGATGCTATATAACCTGGCTTAAATTCTTCGTTTTTAAATGGTGGTGTTAATAATTTTATTAAATTATTTTCTTTATCTACTAAATATTTATAAGCACTTTCCATTGCAATATATTTTTTATCATTATCTCCTGCATTTGAAATTACTGACCAACTCTGTGAAATGCCATCCATTTTACATTCTTTATTATTAACACTTCCCAATGTTTTTCCATCATCTGTTGTTGCTCTTTTGAACCATCTTACATCCCATCCGACTGTATTTAGATTTTTCTTTAATTTATTTGCCATATCCATAAGTCTTTCGTATTCATCACTTTTTTCATCTGAACCTATTGTTTTTACATCGACATTTTTATTTTGAGCATTAAGTGCAATTGACGTTTCTTTATTTGCAAACCTTGTTACATGTTTAGAAAGTTCTGCAAATTTGACAAGTATATCATATAAGAAAAATCCTAACCATACACTTTCTCCTATACCTTTTTCACCAACACTATTCATACCATCGTTCCAATCTCCACCTTGCATTTTAGGGAATTCCTTAAAATCTAAGCTTCTATTAATTGCTCGCATACAATGATGATATATACTTTCTTTCTTTTCTGAAGGCAAAAATTTGTCCATATAATCATGTTCATTTTCTTTCAAAGTTCTACCTGATACATATTCTGTTTCTTCTTCTAATATTGAATAATCTCCAGTAAATTCAATATAATTTGCTACTGCATATGGGAGCCATAAAAGGTCGTCTGCATATCTTGCTCTGATTCCTAATTTACTATCATCATGCCACCAATGTTCTACATCTCCTTCTATAAATTGATGTTTAGAGTGTAGTATAATTTGTTCTCTTAAAATGTTAGGGTCTAAATATTTCATATTCATTGCGTCTTGAAGCTGATCCCTATACCCTATTGCACCTCCTGATTGATAAAAACCAGATTTTGCATACATTCTTGATACTAAAGCTTGATATACCACCCAACCATTTTGCATTAAGTTGAATGACTCTAAAGGTGTTTTTACTTCTATTTTCTTTACCTTATTAAGCCAATATTCTTTTACATTTTTAAGTTCTTCTTTTTCTTTTCCTAAATATTTATTTCCAGTTTCTATACATTCCATTTCAGAATCTTCACATCCTAAAATAAGTGTAATATCCTTTGTTTCTAATGAATCTATATTTACATTTATTATAATTTTTCCGTCTTCTATTTTTATTTGTTCATTACTTGTAATATAGGTATAATAGCCTGAATTTAAGTTATTTTTAAACAATACCATATTCAAATTTTCTTTGTAAATATAGTTAATTAAATGCTCGTCTGTTCCTCCTAATACTAAATCTAAGTCATATATGATTTTTATATTTTTCGCCTCTAAATCTAAATTTTTTAATTTTATCATATTAATTTTCAAGCTATCATTTACTGGAATAAATACAGTAAGCTCTTGTTCTATATTTCTACTTGTATGATTATATATTGAGTATCCAAAACCATAACGAATATAATAATTATGATTATCTTGTTTAGGCGTGGCTCCTATTGACCATGTTTCTCCATTTTCATTTAGTAAAATTACTTCTGAAGGTTTATCTAATAAAGAATCATTTGTAAATTTTGTTACTCTATTTTCTCTACTATTTTTATACCAAGTATATCCTCCTAAAGATTCAGTTACTACTGTTCCAAATTTTTTATTTGCCATAATATTACACCATACTGCTGGAGTTTTTCTATTTTTATTAACCATTATTAAATATTCATTTCCATCTTCTGAAAAACCACCATATCCATTATAGTATAATAATTTTTTATCATCTAATAATGATTTTTCCAGTGGCATTAATTCATTATTTTGACTATTTATTATTTCGTTTTTATTTTTCTTTTTATTTTGTTTTATTTGAACAAACAATGCTCCTCTTTTAGAATCTACAATTAAATTAGCCCTTGCTTCAATTACTCTTTTTTCTTCTCTTGGTAAATTTACTATTACTTTTGCATTTCCAATTTGTATATATTCATCTGAAAATACAACTACATCAACCAGAATATTTTTTATATCAAAATATTCTTTTGCCTTCATAACTTCATTTACCAAATACATATCATTTTTATCTCTTATTTTTACAAGTAATATTGGATTATCTCCTGAAATGCCGTATTTCCATATCATTGGATTTGAAAAATCTTGTTCAAAATTATTTACATTATTTTTTCTTTCTGGATATAATAATTTTTCAAGCATTATTTGATAAATATCTATATCTTTACCTTTTATTCCTAAATATCTAGTTTCTGCATCTATATGTCCTTTTGCAATTTCAAATACTCTATTTAATATTTCAGAATTTACATATGTTTTTAAATTTCCTTCTGCTTCTTCTTTGCTTTCTCCACAAGCATTTACAACATATAAATTTTTTTGTTCGTCTGGTTTTACTGTTACCATTCTTCTCATTGCTATAATTGGATGAATTGTTATTCCAATTTTATTAGTAAATTGAGTTGAATTGCTTACCGCGTCTGGAATACCTAAATTTCCTCTTAATATAAACTTTTCTTTATCTATTTCATATTCTAAATCGCCATCTTCATAAACTAAACTTGTTGCAATATAAGTTCTACTATTATTTTCTCCTCTTGGTCTCCTACTGCAAATAATTCCTTCATCTATTTTTTCATAATCTATAAACATTTTATTAAATGCTGGATGAGAATAAAAATCTCTAAGTTTAGCAAGTATAATATCCATATAGCTCGTTATTTCTAGATTAAGAGTGGTATTCCCAGTATTTTTAAGTTCTATACTTCTTATTTCTATTGGTAAATTAGGAACAATTGTAGTTCTTATAACTATTGTAATATTGCCATCTTGCAGTGTCACTTTATTTTCTGATGGAGTAAATATTATATTTTCGTTTGGAGTTACTGTGTCAAATATTTTTTTAGAATTTATATCTTTTATATAAATATGAAAATTGTCTGTAATTACGTCATTTCCAAATTTACTAAAACTACTACCATCATCTTTCATTACGACTGTATATTTTTCATTTGCAAGTACATTTATTCCAGAGGTTCTTTGTGTATATTCATTATAATCTTTGTATTTTATTTTTTCTACCTTCTCTTTCTTCTCTTTAGTGATAATTACATTATCCGGCATTCTTTCCTCCAATAATATCTCTACACCTTCCATTTCTGGATTTTCCATAAATCTTTTCTGCAAAATATTATTATTTAATAAATTATTTATTGATGTTAAGATAATTCCTTGGTGATGAGCCATGAAAGTTTTATTTACGGCTTTTCTTGGTTTATAATCTATTGACTCATAGAACCCATATTTTCCTGCTTTATCTATATTATTTAATATTTTTAAATTTTCTATTGCATCATCTGGTGTAAATGTTAGTGCCATTGCTGTTGAATAAGGACTTACTACAACTTCATCTTCTAAACCTCGTTTTAGTCCTAGCCAAGGAACTCCAAAAGTTTTGTATTGATAATTGCCTTTTAAATCCTTATTATTATATGCTGACTCAGATATTCCCCACGGAATACCTAATTTTTTTGCATATTTTTTCTGGCTGTAAATTGAAAATCTACATGATTCATCTAATAATGTTGTTGGATATGATGGAATATTTATAGTTGGCATTAAATATTCAAAAGCTGTTCCTCCCCAAGACACAAGTCCTTTATATGGTCCTATCCTTGTTAAAGTTCTGCTCAAATTACTCCAATGTTTACTTGGAACATCTTTTTTTGCTATTGCAACTATACTGGTTTGCCTGGCTTCTGTTGCAAGTAAATCATAATATGAATCTGTTAGAATATTATTTTCCACATTATAACCTATTGAAAACAATCCAATTTTTGGGTTATATAATTTACTAAAATCTGTATGCTTTATTATATCGTCTACCCTTTTAGCCAAATCTAGTCTACCTATATTTTTATTGCATAAGAATTGCTTAACTGTGTATAAATATCCTATAAAATTTCCACTATCAACAGAAGATACATAGAGTGGTTTTACAACATCTTTTGAATAAATATTATACCAGTTATATAAATGTCCATTCCACTTAGGTAAATTTTCGATAACTTCTATACAATCTTCCAATCTTTTTATTGTGCTTTCTATATCTTCAAACTTTAAATCATATGCTGAAACTATTGATAAAAGATATAATCCTATGTTAGTTGATGAAGTAATTTCAGTAATTTTCTTTTTTCTATCTGCTTGAAAGTTATCTGAAGGAAGAGAATTTACAGTATTATCTTTGAAGAATTGCCATGTTTTTTTAGCCTGTTCTAATAAGAAATTTTTGTCTTCTTCTTTAATTTTATATGTTTTTTCTGAACTGTCACTAATTTTATACATAATATAAGGGGCTATTATCCATAATACTCCTAAAATCCAAAATATAGGATTAGAATTAAGCAAAAATATTATTCCTAAAATTGGATTTGCAATCATAGATATATAATAGTCTTTTAGTTTAACATTTTTATTTCTTTCCGCTTCTTCTGCTGTAATCCATTCTAACATAAAAGCATGTGAAATTTTCATTCTATAAATACTTTTAATAACTGCATTTATTTCTAAATACGCTTTATCTGGTAACAAACTTAGATCTATTAAAAATTTATAAATACATGAGCGTAATTTTGAAAACTTTTTTACTATAAAATCTTGTTTATCATCTGTTGCATTTAGTAAAATTTCAAGTAATTTAATAATAGTAGGAAATACTATAAAAAATATTGCTAGAGTAATTAAACCAGCTATATTATCCTTTATAAACAAAGTTATTAAAAATATTGCTATTAATATGCTCATTTCAAAAAAAGCGTTTAAATCTCTTACTATATTATCTAATATTTTATATTTAGATAATATATTAAGAGTTGATTTTAGCCATGGTAGGACTTGCACATCTCCTCTTATCCATCTATGACGTCTAACTTTATATGCTAAATAATTTGAAGGATACCCATCCATAAGCACAATATCTGATGCGAGTCCACATCTCAAAAAGCTTCCTTCTAATAAATCATGACTTAAAACTGTATTTTCAGGTATTGAATCCTTTAATACATCATTGAATATTTCTAAATCATATATTCCTTTACCAGTATAAATTCCTTCATCAAAATTATCTTGGTATATATCTGAAATGGCATTTGTATAAAGGTCAGTTCCTCCTTCTCCTGCAAATAGTCTTGTAAATATATTTCTTCTTTCATCTAAAATATTTACTCCTATTCTTGGTTGTATTATAGCATGACCTTTATTTACTGTATTAGTCATCTTGTTTATTTCAGGTTGATCTAAAATATGTGCCATTGCACCAACTAACTTTTCTGCTGTGTTTAATACTAATTTAGTATCACTATCTAATGTAATTATATATTTTATCTTAGGTATTTCTTTAAATGTATTTGCCCTAAATTCGTTTTTTCCAGTTAAAAGAAATTCGTTTAGCTGATTTAACATTCCTCTTTTTCTTTCCCAGCCCATGTAGCATCTTTCACCACTACACCATTCTCTTTTTCTGTAAATAAAATTAAAAATATTTCCATACTTTTTGTTTAACTCTCGGACACATTCTTGACCTTTTTTTATAATAAGTTCATCCTTTTCCTTTTTCTCAATCTTTTCACTACTGCAATCTCCTAAAAGTGTAAAATATAAATTTGGTCCTATATTTGCTAAATAATACACTTCTAATTTTTTCATCATTTTTTCTACATCTTCTGCATTTTTTAATAAAACAGGTATAACACACATTGTAGTATATTCTTCTGGAATTCCTTTATCTCCAAAGTCAATTTTAGGAAGCATTTTAGGTTTTACTATTTTACTTAAAAGATATTGCATAAATTGAGTTACAACGTTTTGCATTGGTATAAAACTTAATATTGCTAGAATTATAGACTTTGTTGCAATAAGCAAAGTAAATAGTATGGTAAAAAAGTAAATTGAAAATACATATAATTTTGATTTTGTGTCATGATTAAACTTTATAATTTTTTTATTTAATAAATTTTCAATTAAAATATTCTTTCCTTCTGAAACAATATAATAACCAATATGTCCTTCTTTACCTTCTTTTTCTTTTGAGAATTCAAAACATTTATTAGCAATGTATACTTCTGAAGAATGAGTTTTTTTTGCGATTTTTTGTATTTCTGAACGATATAATGATTTAGATTGATAATCCATTTTTTTATATATTTCATCTTTTTCTAAAATTCTTTCTACTATACTTACATTTTCAAAAATATCTATGATATTAATTCTTGTTATTGTTTTTATGCTCGCAATACAATTTTTCATTGAAACTCTTTTTAATGCTATGTCAAAATGTTCTTTATTTATTATGTCTGAAACAGATAATCCATGCTTTAAAGCTTGTTCTTCCAATATTTCTAAATATGCATTTCCCTTTTCTCCATACATTCTAAGTCTATATGACATATACTCTATGAATGGATATAAATCTATGTCTAATTTAATTTTCTTTCTATTTTTATTTTCAATTATTCTTTCTACCATATCTTCAACCTTATACTTCTGCATTTGTGAAGAAAATATTTTTTCAGAAATACTTCTAATTTTTTCAATAATAGAAATATTTAGAAAAGTTCCCATATCCCATATTTCATCCATTAGTAAGTTTTTTTGTGTTTGATATGCCATCAAATATTCTTTTATTTCATCTTCTTCTATTCTTCCATCTGTATTCATAACAATTTCATTGCATAACACAAATATCCTGGCAAATCCAGCAAAATTTCCTGTTGCAATTCTCGGAAATTTTTTATATTTTTCCTTTGACAAATTTTTTTGTATTGTTCTTACAGTTTTTTCTATAAGATAATAATTATCTAATAACCACTCTCCTGCTGGATGAATTGGAATTCCTAATTTTACATGTTCGTTTAATAACGTATATATTAGTGATATATACTCAAAATTTTCCAACACTCTTGGTATTGGATAAGTATTAAGGTCAGATGTTTCTTTTATTACATTATCTGATGCAAGTTTTGCTAAATATTCTTTTAATTGTTTTTTATCTAATACTGTTTCCTTAGCATTTAAAATCTGATACATACAAAAAATTCCACTCCCCGTAACATGTTTTACACATATTGTTTCCGGTTTGTGGATAAATATACTTATATTTTCATACTCTTTAAAACATTTTTTTGATTTTCTGTTAATCTATATGATTCAAGTGACTTTTGAATAGATTTATTATATATAAATTTATCTACATTATTTTTATTCATATGCTCAAATTCAATTTTTGTTTTTTCAAAGAAATTTATAAAACAATAAGAATATGCCCATGCAATTGCCATTTTTGCATAATAACCTTCGTGTTTAATATTTTTTAGTATTTTCAATACTTTGTCAATATATTCATCATTGATATAATAATCTAAAATAATAACTACCGCAAATCTAATTTCAAATTCTTTCTTAGATTTTAAATATTTATGCAAAAATTGCCACATTTTGTCTCTATTATTCTTTATTTTCTTTAAGCCCGCACAAAAAGTATCACAAATTGCCCAATTATTAATTAGTGGAATAAAGTTTTCTATTTTTTCAAAATCTAATTTTTTCTCCATTCCAATTAGCATGCCTTTGAGCATAATTTCTTCATAATAATTATTTGGAATAGAGGCTATGTCTACTTTTCCATTAATTTTCTTTGCATAATTTCTAAGTATTGGAATTCTAATTCCTATAATATTATTTACTCCTGGACATAAGCTTTTTTGAAATTTTTTATATTTCTCATCTGCTAATTCAAATAAATCCTGTTTTATATCTATCATTGTTTGCTCCATCTATTCTTAACATTTCAGCTATATATATCAATATACATTTTTTCACATTTCACTGCGCAAGTCGCCTTTGGCTCTATTTATTTTTAGATTTTTGGTCTGAACCTAAATAAAATTTCATCTATCGTTTTTTTGTATTCTTTTAATACTGGTATTGCATCTTCATCTTCCCATTCACTATTTATTATGTCACTAATCATAACTTTCATATCTAATAATTTAGATGAAAGTGCTAAATATTCTGATACTTTTACTTTTTCTGGTACTATTTGTGTATACTGGTATATTTTATCTTCAATTAAAGTTATAATCTCATTTTTGCTTAGTTCTTGCTCATTCAAGTCAATTTTATATTTTTTTATTATACTATCTAACAATGATGTGCACCCTTCTAATATGTCGTCATAGGCTTTTGAAAAATTACCAGTATACCAAGGGTCTGCAATATCTCTTGGATTTTCAGTAAAGTCTAATAGCATATGCACTTTATGTTTAGGGTCATCTCCTATTATTTTCATTATATTACTTATATTGCTTTCATCCATGCCTATAATATAATCTGAATAAATATAATCAGATTTAGATAACCTTTTTGCTTTCCTTTTCTTATATGGAATTCCTTTTTCGTCTAGTTTCATTTTAGCTTCTATGTGCATATCTTGCCCAAATGTTTCATAAGATGTGCTAACAGACCTAACTGAAATATATGATGATAAATCTTTTTTATTTATTAAATCTTTTAATATAAATTCAGCCATTGGTGAACGGCATATATTTCCTAAGCAAACAAATAAAACTCTAATCATAAAAATTCCTTTCTTTCTATAAGTGGGGTAAAAGTATTTTTACTTCTTTATTTTTTACTAAATTTTTAAAGTTTTGACCATCTTCTTTGGTTCCGGCAACGCTACCATAATGTGTTGGTATGATAATTTTGGCATTTAAAACATTTGCTAGTTCTGCTGCTTCTTTATAATTCATAGTATAAGTTCCTCCTACTGGAAGAAATGCATAATCTGCTTTTATATCTTGTATTTCTGAAATATTATCAGTATCTCCAGCAATATAATATGTTTTATTTTCTAAAGTAATTATATAACCTACCCATCTATTCTCTTTTGGATGGAATTGCTTGTTTATATTATATGCATAAGTTGTTTCGAATTTAATATCATCAATCTGATAATTTTCTGCTGGTGTTACTATTTTTATATTTTCTTCGTTAAAAAGTTTTAATGCATCACTCTTTGCACTTTTTTCAATTATTAATTTTGTGTGTTTATTCATAATTTTTTTGATGTCTTCTGGTGAAAAATGATCATAATGAGAATGTGTGCAAAATACATAATCTGCATCATGTAATTCATTTTCAATTCTAAATGGGTCTATATAAATAACTTTTTCCCCTGATATTCTTATGCTATTATTGCAATTTACTTCTATGTTCATATTAAATCATTCCTTGTATAATATATTTAGTTTTTTAAAGTTTACCCATAAACTTTTATAGTAAATTATACCTTACATAGTTATAATTTTTCATTTTTTCATTTAAAGATTTTATGAATAGGATAGCTTTTAGAATTAATTACATCTTTTAGAATTGTTGGAAGTATTTTAACTTTATCTAGTTCATTAAGGTCAATCCATTTATATTTTAAATAATCTTTTCCTTCAATATTTTCTAAAGGCTTTTCTATTTTTTTATCTTGCTCATTCTTAAATTCTGCCTTGTATATAAATAATATTTCATGGTATTTTTTATTATCTTTTTCAAAAAAATTCTCTATTGTAGACACATATGAAATAATATCTATATCCTTTCCTAATTCTTCTTTAACTTCTCTTTTTATGGTTTTTTCAGTATCTTCTCCTATCTCTACTCTGCCACCAATTAAATTGCAATGGTCATGATTAATATTTTGATGAACTAAAAGTTTGTTATTATGAATAATCATTGCTGCTGCCCTTACATTTAACTTATAATCTTCAACATCAATAGTTAAATCCATAATTTTCCTCCTTATTTTTATGAAAATATACCATATTTAATAAACTTTTTCAACTTTTTTATAGTATTCGACAGATTTCGACAGCATTCTACATTGATTATGTTGTATAATTATGTTAATTTAAGTTTAATACTTAAATTATTACCACTTTCTTCTAAAGGAAGTACCAATTAATAAAATTAATTCTAATCTGGTACTTCCTTTGTGATTTTTTATTTGCAAAGTTATTTAATTTTCTTTTCCTGCATTTAAAGCCTTCATATTATTAGCTGATTTATTAAGCATTTTTTTAGCAATAGCACATATTATAGGGTTTGTTGCTGATACTGCTTCCAAATTCTTTTTCAATCCTAGTTCTTTCAAACATGTATCATCATAATCAACAGCTAAATCTATTCCTGAAATAAATGAAGCCATTTCAGAGTTTAAAAATACCATTGGGAATGCCATTTCTTTTGAAGTTGCTAGTCTTCCTGCTAAGCCTGCTTCAGCAATTAAACCTTCCTCACTTCCAACCATATCTTGAAATTCCTGTTTCATTCCGGTATCTGTTGAACCTGGCATAACATTATTTATTCTAATTCCCTTTTTAGCAAAAACTACTGATTGTTCACACGCAAATTGTGAAAGACATCTTTTAGAATACATATATGCAAAAGTAGATGGAGCTATATTTGCCAATTTTTTTGTATTATCTACTACTTCTTTCCATGTTTTTGAGTGAACTACTTTATTTTGTTCTCTCTTAAATTTTTTCCATTCTTGTCCAGCTGTTGATGTACAATAAACTATTGAACCTCCCTTAGACATTCTCTTGTTTAAATATTTTAATGTAATATACATATTTGCTGTATAATTACAATCAAATGTAGTTCTATAATCTGTTTTAGCTCCTGATAAACCAGCTACTCCGAAAAAAGAGTCTATCTTTTCTGGAATTATTTTAAAGGCTTCATCAATGTCTTTTTTATGTGATAAGTTGCATTTTATAAATGATGTAAAACCTTTCAATTTAGGTGAATTCATATCTAGCCCATATACTTTAGCACCTAATTCCATTAATATTTTAGCAGTGGCTTCACCCATTCCACTTGATACGCCTGTTACTACACAAATCTTATCTTTATATCCAAAATAATCTTTCATTTGTTTCTACCTCTCTTTCTTTAGTTAAATAGCTTTTATTCTTACTTTATATTTTTTTATATAAACAATTATATAACATATTATTTATATATGTAAAGAAAAATTTATGGTTATTACAATTTTTTGTTATAAATTAGTTTTAAATTGCATGTTAAAAATTTATACATATTCGACAAATTTCGACAGCATTTCACAAGTATTATGTGATATAATTATGTAAATTGAATATATACTTAAAATAATTTTCAGAATATTCAAAACATGAAGCGCCAATATATTTATTTTATATCTTATATTGACACTTCTTTTCTATTTTAGTTTTTCTCTTAAATATAAAATAGAAGCATATTCATGTTTGCAATTACCTTCATACGGACAATT
This sequence comes from uncultured Clostridia bacterium, assembly GCA_944393305.1. Classification (GTDB taxonomy): domain Bacteria; phylum Bacillota; class Clostridia; order TANB77; family CAG-508; genus CAG-793. Next base: position 11,959 of record CALXZS010000020.1, read on the forward strand.
ACATTTCATTTTTTTAATTGTTGTTCCATTCATTTCAATTTCAACTTCATATTCAGTTTCAAAATCTGAACCTTAAACATAAGTTATGTACTTATTATTATAATGAATGCTTGAACAAATCATATCTTCTTTGAAGTAATTTATTCCCCTTGAGATTACTTTATACTCAAACAAATCATCCAACTTTTCACTAAATAAATCAATATTTTGATTATCATCTTCATCCCTTATCAATACTTTTGGATCTACATATTTTTTTAAATCATCGCTAATGTTTAATAGTTCATTTATAATTTTTTTACTAGGTTTACTTGTACCATGAGTAATAATTATACCATCTTCTGCACCATCTTCAAAATTTAA
>CALXZS010000021.1 GCA_944393305.1 uncultured Clostridia bacterium
GTTATGAGTAATAGACAAGTTATTTCTGAGAAAAAATTATTAACAATTTTGCTTTGTGTAACAGCAGTTTTAGGAGTTATTTTTTATTTTTTGTGTTCTTTTTTAATTGATATAACAAACATTACTGCTTCTTATGTTAGTAATTATATTGTTTTACCTATTGTTTATGCTGTCTTTTTATTTTTAACATTAAGATTGGCTACCTATCTAACATTTAAAAAATTTTTTACTCAAGCATCAAAAACAGATAGATTAACTTTCTTTATTATTCTTGTGATAATTATTGCTTTAATAATCTATTATATTTGCCAATTGGTTAATTTAATGGGAATAAGTAAATTAGCTGAAAACGCATTTTATACAATGGATAACACTATTATTGAATTACAAAATGATGAGAATATCACTAAAGAAGAATTACAAAACACTATTGATACATACACAGAAAACAAAACTTTTATTACTGACATATTAGAATATGGATTTGTCATGAGAATTGTTGTATTTATAGTTTGTGTAATGATTACAGTTATTATGTATTTCCCACTAAGACTCATGATAAAAAAGACTCTGGAAAAATAAATATTTTTATTCATAATAGACAATCCTTTATGCATACATTTGTATCGTAAGGAGTGTCTATTATGTTTATATTAAATTTTAAAGTTAATGGTAAGAAAATTTGGAAATTCATTTTAGCTATTTTAATCATATTAATAGTTTCATTATTAGTCTTTGTTGGTTTTAAAATATTTAATTCTGCCAAAAATAATTCTAATTTAAATAATACTGATGTTGTCGAAATAAATTCTGAAGAATATACTAATTTTTTGAAAGATTCTCACGAAAATATTCAAGACTATATTGGAAAGAAAATAAAAATAACTGGATATGTATATAGGTTACCTGATTTTTCAAGTAGTGAATTTGTTGTAGCTAGAACAATGGTTATAGATAATTCTAGTGGTGCAGTTGTTGTTGGTATGCTTGCTGAGTGTAATGAAGCTACAAAATACGAAACTGGCTCTTGGATTGAAGCTACTGGTACAATAAAATTAGGAAACTATAATGGTGAAATTCCCATATTAGAAATTTCAAATATTAACACCACCACAGCTCCCCAAGATGAATTTGTTTATTTACCAGCTGACTAATTATCTATCAAATATGGCTTTCATAACCCCTTTATCCAATATTCCGGCAAAAATATTTTTTAATATTATTAGTAATATTGGTCCAATAATTAGTCCTGTAACATTCCATATTTTATATCCTGTATACATTGCAATAAGTGTGAATGCAGGATGTATACCTATATGTTTTCCAATTAGTTTTGGCTCTAAGAATTGTCTTACAATGCTCATTATAGCCCAAAGACCTATTATTGCAACACCTAAAACCATATCACCATTTAAAGCACTTAGTATTGCCCATGGTACCATTACTGTTCCAGAACCAAGTATAGGCAATGCGTCAACAAAAGCAATTCCTAGAGCTGCAAGCAATGGAAATGGCATATTTAAACCTATCATACTGTATATTGTAAATCCAATTAATGATATTATAAATGAAATAGCAATTAATGTGGCTTCGGCTCGTAAATATTCGCCAAGTGCTTTTATTATTTCCTTCAAATGTTTAGTAAGCTTTTTCATCCACGTTTCTGGAAGATGATGTTCAAGTTGGTCTATCATGTATATTTTGTCAGTACATAGAAAATATAATGACATAATTGAGAAAAATATCGCTAAAATTAAGTTTGGAACTTCCATTATCCAATTAGTTATACCAGTAAGCACACTTGTTATCCAATCTGTTATTCCAGTAATAATATTATTTTCTACATTTTGAATACTTGTCTTTAATTCTTCTGGTATTCTATCCATTATATTAATATTTTGAGTTGCATTATTTATGAATTCTTTTGCTTTATTATAATACATTTCAGAACTATCTAATAAATTATTAGCTTCTGAAAATAACGTTATTACTCCCCATGTTATTATTCCAACAATTATTAGAATTGCAATTATCATTACAAAAATAGCGCTAAAGCGCCTTGTCCATTTGAATTTCTTCATAAAGAATCTAATAATTGGTTCTAATAATAAAGCTAAAACAAAAGATACTAGAAATGGCATATAAAATACTGATAATTTGAAACAAATGAGTATTAATCCTATTGTTAAAGCTAAGATAAATATACGCTTTAAAACTTTACTCCAATAATTCACATCAGAAACCATTTTTTCTTCTCCTCTGTTTTAGCTATTTTTATTATATGCGAATTATTGGATTTTATTCATGCGATTAGTATTACAGTTTAGTTATATTTTTTTAAAAGACCAATATACATTCTAAAACATTTCAGCGAACGAAGCTAATATAGCGATGTGGAGCGTGCAAGCTGGAGCCAAAGGCGACCCGCGCCGTGAAATGTGGGAGAATGTATATTGGTCTTTTAATAATAATTATTATCTGAATTGTAATATTTATCTTTTATAAATATCTTTTTGTGTATATTCATCAGGTTTTAAACCAAGTTTATCTTTTGAATAAATTGTTAAACCTAATGATATTAATAATATGATAATTCCCATTATAATCATTGAATAACTTATATTCCATATTCCAACTAGCATAGAACCACCCAATGTCATTATTGTTCTCGAAATATTATCTGATATACATTTTGCAGAATATATAGGTGGTAATATTTTAGCTGTTGCAAAGTTATTTATATACTTTTTAGCTAATATTTGGTCAATGGCATTAGCTCCTCCAAGTATTAATAAAATAACTATAATTATGAAAAATTTTAGTTCAAATTGTATATTAGAAATAGCTATAATTCCAGCAAATATAAATCCTGTTGCAAATGTAAGTAAAATATTTGTAAGTGACCTATTTTTGAATTTTTTATTAAACTTTTGTGCACTATTTGAAAATAGCCCTTTTGTAAGTTCAAGTCCTGCAAATATAAATCCAATTTGTACAGATGTTGCACCTATATCTTGAAGTAATGTTAATTGATAAGTATCTAATAACATTATTATTCCCCATATTGTTCCTGTCATTAAAAATAATGCTCTTAATCTTTTAGATTTTGTAATGAATTTAAAACCTTTTTTCAATTCTTTCATATAATCATCAAAACTTGACGCACTATTGTCATTTGATTTAATATCATGAAAATTAAATGAAACAATTGTTGAGGCTATAATGCAAATTAAACAAAGTAAAACTGGAATATATGGATTTACATTATATAAAAATCCAGAAATTATTGTAGATATTGCGGATATTATACAATATCTAAAAAATCCTTTTTTATCTATTCTAGTAAAAATTTCATTTCTTTGATATGTTGCCATTTGAGGAATTGATGTAGTAAGTAAATTAGACTCTGAAACAAATTTTAGTGCAAATCCCATTCCACTAATAATTTGTGCTACTACCAAACCGCCAAAAGTTTTAAATGCCATTATTTGTATTGCCCAAATTATATTTAAAATATTCCCTAAAATGGCCGTATTTTTATAACCTATTTTAGAAGTTATTATTGTAGCTGGAAATTGCATAATAATCATCGAAATGGCATAAACTGCTCCTGATATTAGTATTTGTGAATCTTCCATTCCTTTAACTTCTGAAAGAAACATTACTCTTATTCCATAAAAGAATAATAAATCAAATCCTAGCATTAAATATCTTGGATATAATTTCATATTATGTTTTCTTATTTTTGCATCATCAGTAACCGGCATATTTTTCTCCTTTTCCTTAGTATTAGCAATATCTTATATGATATACAATTTTTTGTCAATTGGGGACGGTCCTATTTTCAAAAAAGGACCGTCCCTAATTAGCCTATATAATATTCATCTTCTGGATATGGTGTTTGAAAATAATTCATTGTAGGATAAGATTGCCTTGGCATTGGTGGCATCATTGGCGGTCTATTATCTGGTCTTTGTGGTGGTCTAGGTGGTCTGTTATCGACTCCTGGTCTATTGTTTTTAAAAAAATTATCAAGTATTCTATTAATGATTAAAATTCTTATTAAATCTCTTAGTGTTGGATTGCCTGGTCTATTATTTGGTCTCCTTGCAGATATTTTTGATCCTGCTGATGTTGATGTTGCTGCTGAAACTTGAACTGCTTGATTTATATTTCTATTTTTGTTTTCTGTATTTATGCTATTATTTGAAACCTGTCTTGGACTTATGCTCATATCTTCTTCAACTGCATCGTAAACTTTATTTGTCATTTCATTTATAACTTCTTCTGTTATTTCTCTCGAACTATTTTCATTTACTGTTTTTTCTATCATTGGTTTTAATATTACATATATTTCAGGATACATTCTTTTTATTCTTGCAACTTCATTATTTGTATTACTTGTGTCTGCGTTTACTGGAATTGTTTCGCTTGTTTGCATAACTGATCCTCTAGTAACATTTAAAGGTAGTTGATTTTGGATATTAGGTACATTAAAATTATTTACTGGGTTTACCTCAATAGGCTGTGTGTATGTAGGAACATAATTATATGGATACATTTGTCTTGATGGACTATTAACATACTCTATCTGATTATTATTTCCTAAAACATTTTTCATATAATCTTCATAATTTTGATAATACATAAAAATACCTCCTAGCGTATAATATGCTAGAAAGTATTTTAGGTTACAACTCATTAACAAGTTCTTTAAATTTATTTCCACGTTCTTCGAAATTTTTAAATAAATCGAAACTTGCACTGGCTGGAGAAAATAATACTACTTCTCCCTCTTCTGCTATTTCTTTTGCTTTTTTCACAGTTTCTTCTAACGTTTCGCAATTATATATTGGTATGTTTTTGTTTTGCATTTTTGCTTCATCTTGTACTGCCTTTTCTATTTTTTGGGCAGTTTGCCCCATAAGTATTAATTTACTTACATTTTGAAGTATTGGCTTTGCAAGCGGTGTATAATCTAAGTGTTTATCATAACCACCAGCTATTAAAACTATTTTTTCATCAAAAGAATTTAAACCAGCAATTGTTCTTGTAGGACTACTTCCTATTGAATCATTATACCATTTAACATCATTTATAGTTCTGACATATTCTAATCTATGCTCAACTCCTGGAAATTCTTCTATTGCTTTTCTAGTTATATCTTCTTTACCTAAACCTAATGTTGCGCAAATTGCTGCACAAGCATTTTCACAATTATGTATTCCTCTCAATTTCATATTTTTTTGCTTTACTAAATGCTTTCTTGTACCATCTTCACATATTTTTATTATATTATCATCTCTATCAAAAATAACACCATTTTCTAGTTTTTGCTTACTACTGAAATATCTAACTTTTCCTTTTGCATATTTGTAAAAATCTTTGGTTATTTCATTATCCGCATTTATGACTAAAATACCATTTTCATTTTGATGTAAAAATATATTCATTTTGCTTTCAATATATTCTTGATAGTCTTTATGAACATTTAAATGATTTGGAGATATATTTGTTACTACTGCAATTTGTGGGCTAATTTCCATATTCATAAGTTGGAAACTACTTAATTCAAGAACAACTATATCTTCTGGTTTCATTTCTGAAATTTTTGTAAATAGAGGTGTTCCTATATTTCCGCCCAGGAAACATTTATAATTATTTTCTGATAGAATTTTATATATTAATGTTGTTGTTGTTGTTTTTCCATCACTTCCAGTAACACCAATTACTGTACTTGGTGTTAGCTCTAAAACTTTTTCTATTTCAGATGTTAAAATTGCTCCTCTTTGAATTTCTTTTAAAATTTCTGGAATATCTGGTCTACAACTTGGTGAACGGAAAATGTAGTCAAATCCAACCAGATGTTCTAAACTATGTTCTCCCAGATAATATAACATGTTATAATCTTCTAGTTTTTTTATTACGGTACTGTCTATATGTTCTTTATCTTTATTATCAAAAGCTATTACATTAGCATTATGAGAATAAAAATAATCTAATAAAGGTATATTGCTTACTCCTAGTCCAATAAGTGCTATTCTTTTGTATTTTAGTTCATCATTGAATTCTTCTAGTTTTTTATTTACATAGCTCATTTATGCATCCTCCTATACTGTTAATAACTTTTTTTGCTGATTCTTTCGCGTTTTTACATTCACTAACATCTATTTTTATACTTTTTTCATATAATTTATTAAATCCTGCTTTTTCGTGAAGTTCATCTCTTTTTATTATCATATTTCTTATATCTTCTATTGAGTATTTTCCATTATATTGATTAAATCTTCTTTTTACTCTTTCTTCTAAATTTGCAGTTATGTATATATGATGTGTCATATCTGGATAAATAGTAACTAAATCTCTTGCTGATAATATAATATTAAATTTTTGGCGATATGTGTCTATTATTTTTCTTGCAAAATCATATAACTGACTATTATTTGAGACTGCTGCCATTTTTGATACACCAACAGAATTTTCTATTGTTTCTATTTCTGAGTCAGATATTTTACTTCCATTAATAAATATTTGAGTCATCTTGTTTTCTATTTTAAATTCAACATTTAATTTTTTCATAAGGTCCATAGGATTGCTATTTCCTATGGCTTTAGTTAAGTCTATATTGTTCTTTTTAACAGCCTCTATAATTCCTCTATATATTTCTCCTGCGTCTATAAATATGCTATTAGGAATTAAATTTATTAATTCTTTGCAAATTGATGTTTTACCTGACGCAACCATTCCTTCTATACCTATTACAATATGTTCTTCCATTTCCTTCTCCTTTTAGTTTTTTATTATATCACTAATAAGTATATAAGTAAATAAAAATATTCACAGTATATTATTACTTTTTAAATCTTCTTCCAACTGATTTGCATTCAAAAACTGTATACCTTTTATTCCAACACTTTCAGCCACATTAATATTTGAAATTAAGTCATCAATAAATATTACTTCTTCTGGTTTTGCATTTAATTTATCTAATACTCTTACAAATGTTATACTATCTTCTTTTATTGTTTCTAATTCATATGAAAAAAACATATAATCAAATATTTTTAAATCATCGTTTGTTTTTAATACATAATCAATCCATTCTTTTACATTATCTGAAAGTAGCACTAATTTATATTTTCCTGTATTTTTTATTTTTCTAAGTACATCTATTGTACCAGGGATTTTTTTATCTAATACTTTTCTCATTATTTTTTCAAAATCTTTTACTGATATATTCCATTTAGTTCTATTTAAAAATTCTGTAACATATTCGTCTTCACTCATTTTTCCTACCATTAATTCTATAAATAATTGGAAGTTTTTTGTTTTTTCTAGTTCAATTTCTTTTACAGAGATATCAAGAATAGGGCTTAATTCTCTCCCTATTCCCATAAATCCTTCTATAATAACCTCTGATAAATCGGATATAATATATTTAACCATCTAATGTCCTTTCTATTCTAAATATTTTTTTAAGAATTGTCCAGTGTAACTTCTTTCATTTTGGCATATTTTTTCAGGTGTTCCAACTGCTATAATTTCTCCGCCCTTGTCTCCTCCTTCTGGACCAAGGTCTATTATATAATCACATGTTTTTATTAAATCTAAATTATGTTCTATTACTAGAACTGAATTACCACCATCAACTAATCTTTGTAATATGTCTACTAATCTATGAACATCATCTATATGTAAACCGGTTGTTGGTTCATCTAAGATATACAATGTTTTACCTGTTGAACGTTTTGAAAGTTCTGTTGCCAGTTTTATTCTCTGTGCTTCTCCTCCTGAAAGTGTTGTTGAAGGCTGACCTAATTTAATATATCCAAGACCTACATCATAAAGAGTTTGTATTTTTTGTTTTATTCTTGGTATATTTTCGAAAAATGTTAAAGCTTCCTCAACAGTCATGTCTAATACATCTGATATATTTTTTCCTTTATATTTTACCTCTAATGTTTCTTTATTATACCTTTTGCCTTTACAAACTTCACAAGGTACATAAACGTCTGATAAAAAGTTCATTTCTATTTTTATAATTCCATCTCCATTACAAGCTTCACATCTTCCACCTTGCACATTAAAGCTAAATCTTCCTTTATCATATCCTCTCATTTTTGCTTCATTGGTTGTTGCAAAAATCTCTCTAATAATGTCAAATACTCCTGTATATGTTGCTGGATTTGAACGTGGTGTTCTTCCTATTGGAGATTGGTCAATGTTGATAATTTTATCAATGTTATGCAATCCTTTTATACTTTTACATTTTCCTACTTTTTCATTAGATTTATTCAATTGTTTGTCAATATTTTTATAAAGTACCTCATTTACAAGTGTACTTTTGCCTGAACCTGATACACCTGTAATGCAAACAAATTGCCCTAATGGGAATTTTACGCTAACATTCTTTAAATTATGCTCTGTTGCACCAACTATTTCAATTGATTTTCCATTTGATTTTCTTCTTTTTTTAGGAACCGTTATTTGTTTTCTTCCTGACAAATATTGACCAGTAATTGAGTCTGGAACTTTGGCTATTTCTTCTGCTGTTCCTTGAGCCATAACATTTCCTCCATGAACACCAGCATATGGACCAATATCTATTACTTGATCTGCTGCATACATGGTATCTGTATCATGTTCTACCACTATTACTGAATTTCCTAAATCTCTTAATTTTTTTAATGTTGCAATTAGTTTATCATTATCTCTTTGATGTAAACCAATACTTGGCTCATCTAGTATATACATTACTCCAGTTAGTCCTGAACCTATTTGAGTTGCAAGTCTAATTCTTTGTGATTCTCCTCCTGAAAGTGTTGCTGCACTTCTTGAAAGTGTTAGATAGTCTAGACCAACATCAATTAAAAATTGTAGTCTTTTATTAAGTTCTTTTAAAATTTGGTCTGCAATTATACTATCTTTTTCACTTAGAACCAAACTATTTATATAATCTTTAATATGAACTATTGACATATCTGTAAGTTCATTTATGTTTTTATCTCCTACTTTTACAGATAAGCTTTCTTTTTTTAGTCTTGCACCATGACATTCTGGACATTCCATATTGCTCATATACATTTCATAGAATTGTAACATTCCTTGAGATTTGGTTTCTCTATGACGTCTTTCAAGTGTTGGAATTACACCTTCAAATGGTACTTTATTTCTTCTAACTCCAAATGCTGTTTCATATTCAAATTCTATTTCTTCATCGCCTGTACCATATAGAATTTTTTCTAAAAAGTCTCTTGGTAAATCTTTTATTGGTTTAGATATATCTACACCATAGTGTTTTCCAATAGCCTCGAAGTACATTTTTGCAATAGTGTCACCTTTTTTCATTGTGCTTGCTCCAAAAGCCTTAACACCATTATATAGAGTTAGGTTTTTGTCAGGTATTATTAAGTCTTCATCCATTTTCATTAAATATCCAATACCTGTACAAGTTGGACATGCACCTACTGGATTATTGAAAGAGAACATTCTAGGTGATAATTCTTCAAAGCTTATACCACAATCAGGACAAGCATAATTACCACTGTATAGCTTTTCTTTTCCTCCTACTACATCTACCATAACTAAATTGTTTGCATGCTTCATTGCTATTTCTATTGATTCTGTAAGCCTAGCTCTAATATCATTTTTTATTACTAATCTATCTATTACTATATCTATATTGTGCTTTTTCTTTCTATATATATCAATATCATCACTTAAATCAATAATATTTCCATCAACCCTTGCTCTGACAAAGCCATCTTTTTGAAAATCTTCTAATAGCTTTTTGTATTCTCCTTTTCTACCTCTTATTACTGGTGCTAAAATTTGAATTCTTGTATTTTCGGGTAATTCTAATACATTATCTACTATTTGATCAATTGTTTGTTTTTCTATTTTTTTACCACATTTAGGACAATATGGTACACCTATTCTTGCATAAAGTAAACGAATATAATCGTATATTTCGGTAACTGTACCAACAGTTGAACGTGGATTTTTAGAAGTTGTTTTTTGGTCAATTGATATTGCTGGAGATAAACCTTCTATTGATTCTACTCGAGGTTTATCCATTATGCCCAAAAACTGCCTTGCGTATGATGAAAGACTTTCTACATATCTTCTCTGTCCTTCTGCATATAGTGTATCAAATGCTAAAGATGATTTACCTGAACCAGATAAACCTGTAATGACTACTAGCTTATTCTTTGGTATTTCTATATTAATGTTTTTTAAATTATGTTCTTTTGCTCCTTTTATTACTATATTATCATTCATTTTTATAAATCATTCCTTTCGCTTAACTAAAGGCATAACACTGTATAAAATGTGCCTTTTCTTTCATCATTACACTTACCTATATTAAATTTGCTTTCAATATTATAAAACATTTGTTTTGTGATGTCAATACTTTCTTTACTTTTATTTTATATTTTGTTATAATTAAATTATAATTTACAGTTTAATAAATATTTCTAGATTGTATATTAAAGATTTTTTGTTCCTTGCGGTCGCAGCTAAAATTCTTCGAATTTTACAGCTCCAAACGCACTTCGCTGGAATCCTTCCAGCTCGTTTGAACGCTTACGCGGAATTACAAAATCTTTAATATACAATTATAATACCTAATAGTGGACTATAAATTGTAAATAAATTATATAAGAAAATTAATGGAGGTATATTTATGGAGGGAAATTTCCAAGAGAGATTAGCAGATATTCAAGATTTACAAAGAATGCTTGATACTGTTGCAAATGAAAAACAAGATGAAATTATAAAAGGTAATGAAGTAATTACTAATGTTATAAGACATGATAATTTAAAATTTAATGTCAAACAAAATGGTCAAAGTTTTGAAGTTACCAAAAATGTATATGAGGTATTGGTTGAAAAAAATGGTGAACTTTACCATGAATTTTATGACGACCAAGGAAATAAAATTATGGATTCTTTACCTGATAAAACTTTTTCAGAAGGTAAAGTTTTGTCTGAATTAGAAAATGGAGAATTTGATGATAAATCTCTACTAGCTAATGTATATAAAGACCAAAACTCTAAATCTTTGGAAGAATTGGAACAAGAACAATCTAAGGAGATTGCTGAAGCTTTAGGAGTAGATGAGAAAACCGCCAAAGAATTTAATTTAGTAGATATTGATTTAACAGAAGGAAACCCTTTAAAAGATGATAAAATTAATGAAGCTCAAGAAAAACTTCAAGCTTTTATGGCTCTTGGAATTATTATTGATACAAATGAATTTGCTACTTCTGATGATACTATAAAAGAATTTCTTAATTTAGATTCTGACCGACTATTGCTTATACAAATAAATGGAACTTGGAGAACTTTTACAATTGATGATAAAGGTAATTTAGCTTTAGAGCCAAATTTACAAGCACTTCCTTCTAACCAATCTTTTAGAACTATTGGAGATGATGGAGAGCCTGAAATGAGAACTCCTGAAATAGAGTTTTATAATAGAGCTAATCCCGACAGGTCTTTAGCTATTGACAGTCATAATGATGAAAATCAAACTAAATTTTATCTTGTTGCTGGAAATAGTAGAAGTGCGACAGAAATAGAAACTACCTCTTGTAAATCTCCTTATGCTGATGCTAAAAATAATGAACTAGTACAAAAAGCACAAGAAAATCCAGATAAAGAAAATTTAGTAGAAGAAGAAAAGAAAGAAGAAGTTGACCCTCACGAACCTTCATTAGAACCTGGTGCAAATTCTCATAATTAATATGTGATAAACTTTATATTACTTATATAATCACCTTCTTGAAATTCACATACATATTATAATTGATATGTATGTGAATTTCAAGCTTTTTATTTTCCTTATTTCATTTTTTAATAAGCTTACATACAAGTAGAATTTGTCCAAACACTACTCTTATTAATAAAAAAATTAATGTTAAAACTTATAAATAATTACAATATTTTTTCTTTTTTAGTAAAAAAATATAGTCAATAAGAGAGTATTTTTACAAATATTTTTTATATTCTCTTTTACTATAATGTTTTTTTAGTTTCATACTAAAAGAGACTATCTTCTGATAATCTCTCAATAATTTGTAGAAATGATTATTATACCAAATTACAGGTAGTTTTTAGACTACCTGCATAGTTCTTATTTTTAATCATCTTTCATAGTTCAAGATTTACTATTTATTATATTATTATTTTTTATAATTCTAATTCTTCTTGTTTTTCTTCTTTATTTTTTTCTCTATAAAAATCGCAACAATCAGTAATAAAACAATTCTCGCATTTGCATTTAGATTTACAAATATGCTTTCCTTG
>CALXZS010000022.1 GCA_944393305.1 uncultured Clostridia bacterium
TTAAGCAAAAAAATAAAGCTAATTTTTAGCTTCTAATTTTCTTATAACACTTACATAATAATATTCATAAAAATTTTTAATTTCATCTATAGTGTCTTTATATGTATTTTCAAATGTTTTACAGCTATTATAGACATTTATAAAGTCTTCTCTAGTAGCTTTATTTAAAAGATTTACTTTATTTCTTATAAATAGTTCTCCAACTGTAAAAATTATTGTCTTCAGTTTTCTTATATTTTCGTCTTTAAATGTATTTATAATTTCTTCAGTATAATTAAACTCTAATTTTTTTAGTATTTCATAAAATTCTTCATACTCTTTACTATTAAATCCTTCAGGAATTTCTCCGTTTAATAATATATGTAAAAAATCTATCTATCCTAATATTTATATTACTATCTTTAGCTTTTCTGCTAATAGTGTATAAGCTATTTTGCTTATAGGTGTATGTGCTTTTTTGCTCATAAGTATTTTGCACAAATTCCCTGCAACTAATATCTGTAATATAAATTTTTCTTTGGATTATCTCATTCTTTTCGTTTTTAATTAGTTCAATCTTAATATATTTCAACTTAGCTAAATGAGAAATCCATCTTGAAATCGTCCCTGGTATTACTCCATAAAGGTTTGCAAAATAACTATTGCTTGCGAAACAATATCCCTCCTTTCCAATTAAAGCAGTTATTTCACCATACAACAATCTTTCTGGATATTTCAGCCTTTCATCATACCTTACACTTGCCGGAATAATAGCATAGTAAGAAGGTTGTTTTTCAATATTCACATTTGGCATCACTCTCCTAAATTAAATTTTAAAGAGATTTCCATGTTCAAATCTTGTTTTATATTGTTTTTTTCCAACTCGCTTTTTATTATCATTGGAATTTCAGTTTCCAATAATTTTTCCATTATAGAATATAATTTCATCTTTTCAGAAATTTTCTTTAATTCTTCATCCATAAAAACCTCCATAAAAAAAGAAACAAGTTCAAAACTTATTTCTTTTTTATTTCTATATCAAAATCTGATAATTTTAGAGCAAATTTTAAATTAATTTTGTCTAATCTATTAAATTTTAGATTATGTTGTTCTTTATATTCGAATGTTCTAATCCTCTCAAAGTGCTCAGCCTCATAGAATACAACGTATTCTATGTTTTCATCCCTCAAAGCTCGTCGAATTGAGAATTATATAATCTTGCATATGCTCCGTTTTTAGCCAATAATTCTTCATGATTTCCTTGTTCTACAATGTCTCCGTGTTCCATAACTAATATTAAGTCAGCATTCTTTATTGTAGATAATCTATGCGCAATTATAAAGCTTGTTCTACCTTTCATTAAATTATCCATTGCGGATTGGATTTGTATTTCAGTTCTAGTATCTATGCTTGACGTTGCTTCGTCCAATATTAAAATCTTAGGATTTGCAAGTATTACACGAGCTATTGTTAGAAGTTGTTTTTGCCCAGCAGATATATTTGATGTTTCTTCATTTAATACCATATCATAAGAGTTTGGTAATGTTTTTATGAAATGATGAACATGTGCTGCTTTTGCTGCTTCAATTACTTCTGTATCTGTTGCGTCTGGCTTTCCATAACGTATATTATCTTTTATGCTTCCGCTAAATAGCCATGTATCTTGAAGTACCATTCCAAACATTTTTCTTAAATCACCACGGTTAAAATCTTTTATGTTATTTCCATCAACATATATTCCTCCTGAATTTACATCGTAAAATCTCATTAAAAGTTTGACCATAGTTGTTTTTCCTGCACCTGTTGGACCAACAATAGCAATTTTTTGTCCATCATGAACATCCGCGTTAAAATCATGTATTATTATGTTGTCATCATCATATCCAAATTCTACATGGTCAAATTTAACATTTCCTTTAAGTCCTTCTGTACTTTTTGGATTTTCTATTTCTTGTACTTCTTCTTTTTCTTCTAAGAATTCAAATACTCTTTCTGCTGCTGCAATCATTGTTTGTAACATTCCAGATATTTGTGCTATTTGAGATATTGGTTGTGTAAATTGTCTCATATATTGTATAAATGATTGAATATTACCAACTGTAATTCTTCCTCTAGCTGCTAAGTATCCACCTAATATTGCTACACCAACATATGCTATGTTTCCTATGAAGTTCATAATTGGGTGCATAAGTCCTGATAAGAATTGAGATTTCCAACCTGAGCGGTACAAATTATCGTTTTCTTTATCAAACGCTTCAAATACTTTTTCTTCACTGTTAAATGCTTTTACAATTAAATGACCACCATAAACTTCTTCTACTTGACCGTCTAGGTATCCTAAATGTTCTTGTTGTGCGTTAAAGTATTTTTGAGATTTTTTAGCAATAATGCTTACAACTATTATGGTTATTGGAAGTATTAATATTGCTAATATTGTCATTTCCCAGCTTATTGATAACATCATTATTAATATACCAATCAATGTGCAAATAGCGGTTATAATTTGTGTAATACTTTGATTTAAGTTTTGAGAAAGCATATCAACATCATTTGAAATAACTGATAATATTTCTCCATTTGTCTTTTTATCAAAATATTTCATTGGTAGTTTATTTATTTTTACAGCTAAATCATTACGTACTTTGTAACTTACTTTTTGTGCAACATTAGTCATTACAAATCCTTGTATAGCTGAAAATGCCATACTTACAACATATAGTATTAAAAGTGTAATTAAAATATTTGCAATTGCTTCAAAGTTTATTCCGCTTCCTCCAGAAAGTTTACTTATAAGACCATTATATATTTCAGTAGTAGCATTACCTAAAATTTTAGGTCCAACTATTGAAAATATTGTACTTCCAATAGCAAATATTAAAACTATAATTATTTGCCATTTATATGGAGCTAAATAGTTTTTTAATAATTTTTTGACTGTTCCTTTAAAATCCTTTGCTTTTTCAGGGGCTTTATTTCCGCCTCTTCTCATTCCTCCCATTGGTCCTGGCATGCTACTCACCTTCCTTTCCGTTATGATTTTCCTTTTCTAATTCCTCTGCTGATAATTGTGATAAAGCTATCTGCTTATATGTTTCACAATTTTTTAATAGTTCTTCATGTGTTCCTTTTCCTACTATTTTTCCTTCTTCAAGAACTATTATTTTATCTGCATTCATTATTGTACTAATTCTTTGTGCAACAATTATTACTGTTTTGTTCTCTGTTTGTTCATTTAAGGCTTCTCTTAATGCTTTATCTGTTTTTAAATCAAGTGCTGAAAAGCTATCATCAAATACATATATTTCTGGGTCTATTGCTAAAGCTCTTGCAATTGATAAACGTTGTTTTTGTCCACCAGATACGTTATTACCTCCTTGGGCAATTGGTGAATTATATTTATCTTCTTTCTTCTCTATGAATTCTGTTGCTTGTGCAATTGACGCTGCTTTTTTCATTTCTTCATCAGATATATTATCTTTACCATATTTTATATTTGATTCTATTGTTCCTGAAAATAACACACCTTTTTGTGGTACGAAACCTATTCTGCTTCTTAAATCTTTTTGTGATACATTCTTAACATTTACACCATCAATTAGTAATTCTCCACCAGTTACATCATAAAATCTTGGTATTAAATTTACTAAAGTAGATTTACCACTACCTGTACTACCTATAATTGCAGTTGTTTTACCAGCTTCTGCTGTAAAATCTATATCTTCTAATATTTCTGTATCTGCGTCTGGATACCTAAATGAAACATTTTTAAATTCAACTAATCCTTTTTTACTTTCATCAAATTTTTCTTGCTCTTCTACTGGTTTATCTTTTATTTGTGGGTCTGTTTCTAATACTTCATTTATACGTTTTGCTGAAACTGACGCTCTTGGTAATAGTATAGAAATGATTGAAATCATTAAGAATGCCATTACTATTTGCATTGTATATTGTAAGAATGCCATCATGTCACCAACTTGCATTATTCCTTCATCTACACTATGTCCACCAACCCAGATTATTAGTATCATAATAGACTGCATTATAAACATCATGGCTGGCATCATTAAACTCATGGCTTTATTTACAAATATACTGTTTTTCATTAAATTAGTATTTGCTTCATCAAATCTCTTTTCTTCTCTTTTTTGTGTATTAAAAGCTCTAATTACTGGCAAACCAGTCAAAATTTCTCTTGAAACCAAGTTAAGTCTATCTATTAAGTCTTGCATTTTTCTAAACTTAGGCATTGCTACTATAAATAAAACTAATACAACTGCCATAATAAGTACAACAGCAGTGGCAATTACCCATGCCATAGAAAGAGTACCTGTTCTTACAACTCTTAAAACTCCTCCTATTCCTATTATAGGGGCATATACCAATACTCTAAATAGCATTGTAATTAATTGTTGTATTTGTTGTACATCGTTTGTACTTCTTGTAATTAATGACGCTGTTGAAAATCTATTAAATTCTGCTGTTGAAAAACTTAATACTTTTTTGAATAGTTTCTCTCTTAAAGTTTTTCCTAATTTTGCTGCAACTCTTGATGATAAAAACATTATTGTTACAGCTGAAAGCATACTAATTAAAGCTACACCTGCCATTTGCAAACCAACAATAAGTATATAGTCGTTTTGAATTTTTTCTAAATCCATTCCTATATCTTGGTATTCTGTTTTTATTTCTTGAATAGCACCTTGCTCTATCATTGAGTCTGACATTTCCACTGAACTTAGTTGATTATCTAATTCAGCTAACATTGTATCAAGTCTATTTTCTGGCATTGATTTTATAATGTCTATAATACTCATTTGAGACATTGCAATATATTCTGGTGAAGAAGAATCTATATTCTCCAACATTTTTTCTTTAATACTATTTGCATTTTCCTCATTATTTATTTGATACAATATCATAAGTGGTTTTGCCATGAATTGTTCTAAATTTTCTTTTTCTTCATTTGAAATATCTTTTAGTTTATAAATATTTTGATTTTGTAATTCAGGATATTCCTCTAAATTATCTTCTGTTTTTTCCATTAATTCATAATTACTTTGTATTTTTTCATCTTCGTCTGTAAAATACATTAAATTTTCTAATTGTTCTTCTCTAATTGCTTCTGGAACTGCATATTCTATTCCGCCTTGTTGTATACCAGTATTTACAATTTTAGATGTAAAGTCTGGCAAATTTAAATCTGCTGTTGCTTGAACACATAGCAATATAATTATTGCAATTACTAGCAATATAGATTCTTTTAAGTTTTTTAATATTTTTAGCATTTCTACTCCCTCTTTCTATTTTTTACGTAACTGTAATTATATTGTTATTAAAAGATATTGTCAATTAGTTTTTTGAATTGTTTTGTAAATATTTTGAATTGTTTTGTAAATATTTTGTGAATTATAATTTATTTTACCTATTGCATAGTTTTTTTATTATGATATAATTTTAATGATTTTTTTGAAAGGAATTATAAAATATGTCTGATTTAGTTAGTATAATTGTAAATGTATATAATAATGAAGATACATTAAGAAATTGTATAATATCTTTAATAGCCCAAAGTTATAGAGATATGGAAATTATTTTAATAGATGATGGTTCTACTGATTCTTCTAGCAAGTTATGTGATGAGTTAGTTTTAACTAATTCAAGAATGAAAGTAATTCATAAAATGCATTCTGGTATTGGTAGTAGTAGAAATAGTGGTTTAGATATTGCTACTGGCAAATATATAACATTTGTAAATGCTTCTGATACAATCAAACCTAATATGATTGAAAACTTGTGTATGGCAATGCAAAATTATCCGATAGATATAGCTATTTGTTCTACTTCTCCCTCAAAGTCGCTACTTACTGATACTAAATTCATGACTCTTGAAAAAGAAGATGCTTTAAGGCAATTACTGTTAGAAAAAAATATTAAGAATACTGTTTTAGGCAAATTATTTAAGCGTGAACTTTTTACTTCTATTAGATTTTCTGAAGATAATTCTGAAGTTCTTACTAAACTTTTTGAAATTAGTAATAAAATTGCTTTTACAAATAATTGCTATTATATTTGCGAAAATGATGAAAAGTTTGCTAGAAGTTCTTTAATTAATAGAGATATTAGACTTATGCAACTTTATTCTAATTTAAAAATATATTGCCAATATAATATTATGGTTAATATCCAATTAGAATTTTATGATTGTTTTTGTAATAATATGCCTGTTATTAATGGTGAAAATATGTATAAGATGTTTATGCAAATTATTAATGATAATGAAGATAAAATTATTCCATTTTTATCTTATATTCAAAAGGCTCATATGTATTTACTCGCAAATGATTATGGAAATTATAAGAGAATATGTCCTGTACTTCCAGAGCTTGAATTATAATTATAAATAATTAAAAATTAAAGAATTAGTAAGCTATAAACATTGAGTAACAAAAAAATCCCCGGTTCTTAATAAAAACTGGGGTATTTGCTATTTTTTATTCTATGCTACTTTTATTCCTGTATTTTTTACTTCTACTACAAAAGGAGTTTCATCATTTTCATAATCTGCAACTGTTATAATATGTGGCTCTATTCTATAATCTATTCCCTTTCTTAATATCATTAATTTTACTTCTTCATCAAATGTATCTGTTTTTATATCATCTGTAATTACTGCTATATCAATATCACTATCTTCATGTTCTGTTCCTTTTGCATAAGATCCAAATAATATTATTGCTACCACATTATAGTTTTCTTTTACAACAGCAATATATCTATCTATTATTTCTGCTATTTCTTTATTTATTAATCTTCGTGTTTTTCTAACATCTTTTCTAACCATAATTTTACCTCCTTAATTTTATTTATTTGTTCATTGGTATATTCATCTGTACATTTATTATAGAAAGCTCTTTTATAATCATCATATCTTGTACTTAAATTAAATGTCGTTATTTCATTTAAAGTTATTTCTTGTTTTTCTGTTAGTTCTAAATTTAATTTTTCCGTTAAATATAATAAATCATGAGTTTTTGGGGCATAAGGAGCTTCTTTATTATTTTTTGCATAAAGTGCCTTTAATAGTTTCTCAATAACCATTTGCCCAAAAAACAGGGAATAACTATTTTTTTTATTATTATGCAATACATTCATTACATTATAATCTTCATTAGAACTTTCAATCCAATAATTCATTAAATCAATGTTATTCATATAATTACCTCTCTTTCAATCTACTATTATTATAACATTAAAGTTAAATTTTTACTACATTTTAGCAATAATATTTTTGTAAAATTTACTTATTTTAACGTGATATTTTTTATACTCTGTAAAAGCTAACTTAATATATAAAAACCTCCAAATGACATAATCATCAGGAGGTTTTTTAAAGTTTAAGGAGCTTTAATGTTTTAATCTAAAATCATCTAATTAGATGATTTTATTTTCTTTTGTAATATATGATATATTCTGTATCTGTACTTCCGAGTATGATATCATACTGTTGAATTGTTGAAGGGTCTACTATTTCATTTTCTATTTCTTCTACTTCTTCTATTTCTTCATCTTCTAGTATTTCATCTATTATATTATTTTTTGGTTTATCTTTATCATCATTAAAATTCAATACATTATCATTCAAAACATAATCCTCGAATTCCTCTGGTTTAATTATTATTTTATCTCCTTCATATCCTTTTATTATTTCTTGAGATAATACTTTATTAGTATCAACATCTACATGTTTTACTAATAAATTTATTTTCTTCTTATAGTAATATGTGATATTACTTTTTTCTGATAAAAATACACCATTTTCATTTCCTTCTTTTCTAACAAGTTCATACCCTGAAATTTCTTTTTCAGATATATCATATTTTTCTCCTATAATACCTGTTATTTTATTATCTGGTATTATTTTTTCTCCTGTTTTTTCGTTTATATAAGAAATATTAACATCACTTAGTTCATCATAGTATAATTCAATTTCAGTAACACCTGCTGGCATTTTGCCATTTAAATCTTTACTATTATTATTATATTTATACCCATTAATGATCGCTGAATTTATATTGTAATTTTTACCTTCATAACCTTCTATATATGTTCTATTTTTTATTTCCTTGCCATCTAATTTATTTATGTATTTTACAACTATTTTTGCTTCTTTAGCATATAGGTATTTTACATTTATTCTTTCTTTTTTTAATTTTCCATTCTCAGGTCCATCTATATTTATTAATTTATATTCATGTATATTTTTATTATATTCGTTCAAACAATATTCATCATTTATATTTCCTATTAAGGTTTCTTCTGGTGAGATTTCTTGATATGTGTTCATATCTAGATATTTTATTTTTATTCCTTTAGATGGCAAGTTTATTTTATATGTTAAATTTTCAGAATAATTGTTATTGTTATCACAAGTTCTTATATGTAAATAATAGTCTTTGTCCCATTCAATATTTGAATATAAAATAGGCTCGTTATCTAATTTATTTACAGTATAATCTGCCTCGTTATTTTTATTATTATCTATAACATAACAATATCCTTTAATTCCAGATTCACTATATATTTTTGAAGGTTCGGTTTTTACATTATTTTCTTCTAAGTAATATTCATATTCTGTTCCTGTGTCTTTTGCTTCATCAAAATCCAATATAATATAATCTTGAACAATATTTGTTCCTATATTCTTTACATTACTTGGTTTTCCTTTATCTTCTGTATTTAGTTCAAAAGTATTTGTTGTATTAAATAAATTTTGCTCTTCTTCTTTTTTAGTTACTTCTGAAAAATTTTCATTATTTTCTTTTTTAAATAACTTTACATTGTCATTAGAAAGAGTGCTACTTTTTATTTCTATTTTTGAAGTTTTTCCTTTGTTTTCTTCTATTTCACTTATTTTTAAGCTTTCATTTTTCATTTGCACAGATATTATAATCATTGACGAAAGGATAAGTATAATACTAATAACGTATTTCATCTTTTGTTTAAAGCGAGTTACCATAGGCAATTCCTCCTTATTTAAATTATAAAATATAATTGGGAGTTACAATAACCAGATTGATTACTGTAAGTTGAATTAATTAATTTAACGTTAAATTATGTTCATATTATACATGGTAAATTTTGGTTTGTCAAGAAAAAGTCGTCGACATAATTTGACAAAAAATGACAAGCCGGTACAATTCGCATACGCATTTAAAAAACTCTCTGCATTGTAACGACAAGTAAAATCAGTTCATAGCTTTAATAAACTTTTATAACACATTCTAGATGTAATATAACTCATCAAATCGATTTTTTCCGATTCATATAAATACTTCTGTTTTTTTAATTTCCTTCTAACATCTCTGTATTTTGCATATTTTCCGTTTTTATTTCTACCTAAAAATAAGAAATTATTCGTACTTTTATATATTCTACTTTTTTTGTTTAGAGTTAGATGTTCTTTTTTCAAAAACTCTTCTATTTTTAGAAAACAATATTTTAAATATTCTTTCGACTGGTGAAATAGCAAAAAATCATCTTGATATCTAACATAATATTTTATATGTAAATTTTCTTTTATGTAATGATCTAAATCATTTAAATAAAATACTGCCAAAACTTGACTTGTCATATTCCCTATTCCAAGTCCATTTTCTTGACTATCAATTACCTTAAAAACTATGTCAATAGCATCTTTATCTTTTATTTTTTTGACTAGCTTCTTTTTTAGAATCTCTTTATCAATACTAGCAAAAAACTTACTAATATCACATTTTAAAATATAATATTCTCCATATTTCATTTTACAATTTTGATGAAATTTTTTTGCAAGCTTTATCCCATAGCTTGTTCCCTTATTTTTTATACTAGCCACATTCGCGTCTATTAAGCATGGTATTAATGCAGGGTACAAAATTTGTCTACTTATTAAATGGTTTATAACCTTATCTTGTATTCCTTGACTAACTATTATTCTTTTCTTTGGTTCATAAATTGTAAAAACATTATATTTACCCACAGTATAATTTTTATTTTTTAGAATATTATAGATTCTAGTTATATAAATGCATTTATATTCTTTATAATTTCTAACTTTCTTTTTATTTCTTGTATGAGCGCATACTTCATTATAGGCTAAATTTATATTTTCCATTTTTAGCATGTTGTTATACAAATTTCCTTTTCTCTTCATTTAATCAACCTCTAACTCATATTAATTTTTTTATCTTATTGTGTTAAAATTTAAAGAAAAAAGTAGCCAAATCGCTACTAAAAAACAGTTTTAAAACATACTCCCGTTCAATTGTTTTACTAACAAATATGTTTATCTATTTTTATTTTATCGCATATTATTTTCATCCTTTAATTTTTAGCATTTGCATATATTATGCCAAAAAGTCAAATTTTATATGCGAATGGACAACAGTTTGTTTCTATATTATCTCTTATACAAGCTTACTTGTATAACCACAGTTTATAGAATCTACGGGGCGCACACCAAACCAGTTCTCATTCTCGTTGCCGTTCGAATTGAATAAGTCACTGCCACCGTCTCGTAGCCATGCCTTGGTTCACATTGCCAGGACCGAAGTTGCAATTAGAGTCGTTGAGATTGACACCAGAAGAAGCGAGCCACCACAACCGTGCCCACGGTTAATATTCTTATATAATACAAGTTTTATTTTTTTATGCTAATTTCTTATTTTTGTTTTTTAGCAAATTCATTTATAAAATTCCTTTCTCAAGGCATAAATTGTATTGAAAAATTAATAATTATTTTTCAATCTTTCTTCTTTGCTTTTGCTTAAAATTGATTTTTGCCAACCAATTGAATACTTTAAAATATCATCTAGTTTTTCTCCAAATTTAGTATATCTTTTTAAATTAATAATCTGTTTATCATAACAAAGGTTAAGTAAGAAATCTACAACTTTTACTTGTACTATAATATCATTTATGTATTCTACATTATCTACATTTTTTATATTGGCTTTATATGCTAATTCTAACATTTTATATGATGAATTTCTTAATTGACTTTTTATTTCCATATCTTTTCTAGGGAAATTCTCTAAATATTTGTCTAAATATGTGATTAGTTCTCTTATAAAATTAATTACTTTGAATTTTTCTTCTTTCATTTAGTAATTTTTCCACCTCAAAAATAATTTCTTCATTATCACACGATAAAAGATATTTTTTAATTTTCTCAATTCTCATTTTTTTAGCAATCTTCGCTTTTGCTATTTTATATACTTCATCATATTTATTAAGATTTTTATAATTATATTTATTTTCAACATCATAGTTGTTTCTCTTATCCAATACAATATAATTAATCTTATTATTTTCAATTATAGCTACTACTTTATTGTACGCACTTTTCGGAAAAGAGCAATTATATATGTTATTATCTAATAATGTTATTTTATAATCGAGTAAATAAGAAACAATATATGCATCTCTTCCATAGACGTTGTAAAAATTCCCCACTTTTACTAGCACAATATAATCTTTGTGAATATCTTTAACATTCTTTACAATATTAATTATACCCATTTATAGTTAATCCTTTTTAATTTTTGACTTTCAAGAAGTCCTAAGGACCTTCTTGAAAGTTTTTACTCTATTTACGAAGCTCCTCCACCATTTTCTTCGATTCTACCTGCATTAATACTATGCCCACTATACGATTCCGGCAAAGTATATGGCCATTGAGCCTCTTTTCCTGTTTTACTTATCGTCAAATCGTTAACTGTGACATTAGCATTTAGATAAACTACGGGGCGCACACCAAACCAGACCTCAAACTCGCCGCCGCCCGAATCGAATAAGCCACTGCCACCGTCTCGCAGCCATGCCTCGGCCCACACCGCCAGGACCGAAGCCGCAATGAGAGGCGCCGAGAAAGACACCAGAAGAAGCGAGCCAGTAAGATTTTGAATAATCACTTGACGTTGTTCCGTCAAACAGAACTTCATACAATTTACTACTTGAATCTATTACTGAAGAGTCCGAAGTCATATACATATATGCAGACCCCGGTATTTCATCTCCTGCTTTTTTGGTAGGTAATTCCTGATATTCACTATAATATTTATCTGATGAATTACCATATACTTCTTTCAAATAATTTTCTGGTGCATAATAGTTATCTCCTTCTCCATATACTTTTTCTTCTCCTATAAATGATTGTGAAGCTGTGATAGGATTTCCATTTTTATATATTTTTC
>CALXZS010000023.1 GCA_944393305.1 uncultured Clostridia bacterium
TCGGAAAAAGAACAGTATTAGATTATGAATTATGTGCTTTTGCAAAAGTTTTAAACACTTCTGCTGATGAACTTTTAGAAGATTTCAAAGCCTCTTTGGATAAGGTTTAAAATTAACAGTTTTTTCCATTTATTATTTTATCTATATATGTACCTTTGATTAACGATATTTCATCGTTTTTATTTTTTTCTTTAGCTTACCAATATTTTACAACATTATATTATATATATTTATTTATGTCAATTGTTTTTTACAAAGCTGTTTTTGGGGACACCTCCCAAAAACAGCTTTAAACTATTTTTTCAATTACCATAATAGCTATCTATCAACATTTGTTTTATTTCAGTTACAAGAGGAACTCTAGGATTTGCAGATGTACATTGGTCTTCAAAAGCTCTATCTGCAAGAATATCTACTTTTGCCATAAATTCTTTTTCATCTATTCCCGCTTCTTTGAAAGATTTTGGTATTCCTACATCTTCTCTTAATTTATTTACTTCTTTTATTAATGATTCTAGCCCTTCATCATCAGTATATGCTGGGAAATTCATTCTTCTAGAAATTTCAGCATATTTATGTTTTGCAATATAGTATTCATATTTTGGGAATGAAACAAATTTAGTTGGTACACTTACTCCATTATATCTTATTACATATGGAAGAAGTATTGCATTAATTCTTCCATGTGGTAAATGGAATTCTGCTCCTATCTTATGTGCCATTGAATGACATATACCCAAAAATGCATTTGTAAATGCCATACCAGCAATTGTACTTGCATTATGCATTTTTTCTCTTGCATATTTATTTGTACCATCATTATATGCATCTCTCAAATTCTTAAATACTAATTCTGCTGATTTTTCTGAAAGTCCATCTGTATAATCTGACGCCATATTAGACACATATGCTTCTAATGCATGTGTTAAAACATCCATACCTGTATCTGCTGTAACACTTTTTGGTAGACTCATAACTAAATCCGTATCTACTATTGCAACATCTGGTGTTAGTTCATAATCTGCAAGTGGATATTTTTTATTTTTCTCTTTATCTGTTATTACAGCAAATGATGTTACTTCTGAACCTGTTCCTGAAGTTGTTGGTATTGCAACCATTTGTGCTTTTATACCAAGTTTAGGGAATTTATATGTTCTTTTTCTAATGTCCATAAATTTTAGTTTCATTCCTTCTATATCTGCTTCTGGATGCTCATAAAATAGCCACATTCCTTTTGCTGCATCTATTGGACTTCCTCCACCTATTGCTATTATTACGTCTGGCTGAAAATTATTCATCATTTCCACACCTTTTTTTATTGTATCAAAAGATGGATCTGATTCAACATCTGAAAATATTTGTGAATGAACATATTTTTCTCTTTTTCTTAGATAATATAATACTTTATCTACATAGCCCAAATTTACCATACCCTTATCTGTTACAATAAAAGCTTTTGAAATATCTGGCATTTTCTCTAAATATTGAAGTGAACCGGCTTCAAAATATATTTTATTTGGAACTTTAAACCATTGCATATTAACTCTCCTTTTCGCTACTCTTTTTATATTAATTAAATTTACACTTGATACATTTGATGTTGTAGAATTTCCACCAAAAGTTCCACAACCAAGTGTAAGAGATGGCATATTTGTGTTATATATATCTCCTATTGCTCCATGTGTAGATGGAGAATTTACAATGATTCTTCCTACTTTTACCTTTTCAGCAAATTCTTGAATAATTTTAGGATTTTCTGAATGTATTACTGCTGAATGTCCCATTCCTCCAAACTCTATAAGTTTTTCTGCTAAATCTATACCTTCTTTTGAATCTTTTACGATGTAGTATGCTAAAACTGGACTTAATTTTTCTTTTGAAAATGGGTATTCTATTCCAACTCCATTTTCTTTTAGTACCAAAACTTTTGTATCTTCCGGTACTTCTATATCTGCCATTTTTGCAATACTATATGGTGATTTTCCTACTACAAAACTATTTAGTTTATCTTCATCAAACATTTTATTTCTCAAATTTTTAGTTTCTTCTTCATTTAAGAAATAACAACCTGCTTTTTTCATTAACTCTTCAAATTCCAAATGGATTTTTTCATCTACAATTACTGATTGTTCTGACGCACATATCATGCCATTATCAAATGATTTCGACATTACTAAATCATTTACAGATGTTTTTAATTTTGCAGTTTTTTCTATATAACAAGGTACATTTCCAGGACCTACTCCTAATGCTGGTTTACCACATGAATATGCTGCTTTAACCATGCTTGTTCCACCTGTTGCCAAAATTAAATCTACATCTGGATGGTTCATAAGCATATTTGTTGCTGTAATTGATGGTTTTTCTATCCATAAAATGCAATCTTTTGGCGCTCCTGCTTTTATGGCTGCGTCCCTTACAATTTCTGCTGCTTTTGCACTACATTTTTGAGCTCCCGGATGGAAACCAAATATTATTACATTTCTTGTTTTTGCTGAAATTAGTGATTTAAACATAACCGTTGAAGTTGGATTTGTAACAGGTGTTACTCCTGCAATTATTCCAACTGGTTCTGCAATTTCTTCATATCCTTCTTCTTCGTTTTCTGAAATCGTTCCAACTGTTTTGTCATACTTAATACTATGATAAATATACTCTGTTGCAAACATATTCTTTGTTATTTTATCTTCATATATTCCTCTACCTGTTTCTTCTACTGCTAATTTTGCAAGTTCCATATGGTGTTCTTCCCCTGCCATAGACATTGCTTTTATAATTCTGTCTACATCTTCTTGAGATAATTTCATGTATTCCTTAGACGCTTTTTTAGCTCTTTTTACTAAATCATCTATCATTTCTTTTATCTCTTGTTTTTCTTTTTCGGTAATTTCCTTTCCCATACTTTTCCTCCTTGTACTTAGAATTACTATTTTAATTCTATGCAATTATTATATAGATAATTAATAAAAAAGGCAATATATAAAAATAAAAAAGCTGTTTTTGGGAGGTGTCCCCAAAAACAGCTATCTATTTTGTTCATCAGTATTTTTATTAGCATTTCTTTCTAATATTTGTTTTCTTGCTTCTTGTGCCCATGTTATGTATAAATAAATTTTAGCGTCAAATTTATCTGCTTTTTTATCATTTTCTTTCTTTTCTTCTAATACAGTAATAAGTTTATCTGCATTTTCTACTGTTACTAAAGATTTGATTAATATTTCATCTTGGTCATTAAATATTTTTCTATATTTATTCTTTTCTTCTTCTAATCTACGATACATCTCTTCTTCTTCATCAGAAAATGCTCTATTCCTTACATTTTCATCAATACTATTTAATTTATAATCACAATCGGACATTTGGGCTAAAGCTCTTATTTTTACATTTAAACTTTCTATCCATTCATCCATAAGCTACCCCTCTTTTTTTATTTCTATATAAACATCATCTAATTGTTCTTTTGTTACTTTACTTGGTGCGTTCATCATTACGTCTCTAGCTTTTTTATTTTTAGGAAATGCTATAACTTCTCTAATATTAGTTGAGTCAGCAATAAGCATAATCATTCTATCTAGTCCAGGAGCTGCTCCTGCATGAGGAGGAGTTCCATATTGGAATGCTGTATATAAAGCTCCAAATTTTTGTATAATATCTTTTTCTTCATAGCCTGCTATTTCAAATGCTTTAAGCATTATTTCTGGGTCATGATTTCTAACTGCTCCAGAAGCCATTTCATATCCATTACATACTAAATCAAATTGATATGCCAATATATCTAATGGTTCTTTTGTATTTAATGCTTCCATTCCTCCTTGTGGCATTGAGAAAGGATTATGATTAAAGTCAATTTTTCCTTCATCTTCGTTGTATTCATACATTGGAAAATCTACAATAAAGCAGAATCTATATACATTTTTTTCTATTAAATCTAATCTTTTTCCAAGTTCAATTCTAACTAAGCCAGCTATTTTTTGTGCTTCTTTTAATTCATCAGCAATAAAGAATATACTATCTCCTGCTTTTGCTCCTAATTCTGTTTTTATTTCATCTGTTATAAACTTAGAAATTCCACCAGTTAGGTTATTTTCTTCATCAACTTTAACCCAAGCCAATCCTTTTGCTCCGACCTCGTTTACTGCAAATTCAGTCATACTATCAAAGAATTTTCTTCCTTGTTCTCCACCTTTTGGAACTATAATTACTTTTATAGTTTTATTTTTAAACGCATTGAATTCAGTATTTTTAAATAGATTTGTTGCGTCTTGAATAATTAATGGATTTCTTAAATCTGGTTTATCTATTCCATATTTTTCCATAGATTCTTTATATGGAATTCTTACAAATGAACCTTCATCAACTTCCCAATCTGTATGTTCTTTAAATACTGCTGGAACTACTGTTTCTATTACTTTGAAAACATCTTCTTGTGTTGCAAAAGACATTTCAAAATCTAGTTGATAGAATTCTCCTGGCGCTCTATCTGCTCTTGGGTCTTCATCTCTAAAGCATGGAGCTATTTGATAATATTTATCAAATCCTGATACCATTAAAAGTTGTTTGAATTGCTGTGGTGCTTGTGGAAGTGCATAAAATTCACCTTTATGCAATCTACTTGGCACTAAATAATCTCTTGCACCTTCTGGTGATGAATTAGCTAAAATTGGAGTTTGCACTTCTGTAAAACCTAATTCATCCATTTTTGTTCTAATAGATTTCATTACTTTTGAACGAAGTAATATATTATTATGTAATTTTTCGTTTCTTAAATCTAAATATCTATATTGCAATCTTAAATCTTCTCTTACATTATCTATATCTATTTTTTCAGAGTTTATTTCAAAAGGCAATGTACTTTTACATTTACCTAAAACTTCTATACTTTTTGCTTCTATTTCTATTTCACCTGTTGGCATTTTAGGATTTTTATTAGAACGTTCAACAACTATTCCAGTTACACTTATAACTGATTCTGGATTAATATTTTCCATTTGTTTTTTTAGTTCTTCAGTTGAAATTACTATTTGTGTTATTCCTTTTTCATCTCTCAAATCCACAAATTGCATAGAACCCAAATTTCTAATTCTTTGTACCCATCCTGCTAACATTACTTTTTCATTTACATTTTTTATGTTTAATTCTCCACAATTATGATTTCTATACATGCTTTTCTCCCTCTTTATGTTTTAC
Organism: uncultured Clostridia bacterium; assembly: GCA_944393305.1. GTDB lineage: Bacteria > Bacillota > Clostridia > TANB77 > CAG-508 > CAG-793. Next base: position 5,188 of record CALXZS010000023.1, read on the forward strand.
TTTTACTATTATACTTATTTTTTGCTTATTTTTCAATACTTTGGAGGAAATTCAATAATTAATTAATTTTTACTTTTAATGTACTCCTCAACTAAATTTATTAACTCTTTCGCAGTATCTAGCTGTTCTTTAGTTTTTTTGGCATCAACAACAAACTCATCATCATAGTCACTATCTTCTCTAATAGTACTTGCATTTTGTATCCTTCTTCCCATAGGTTTTGGAAATATTGTTGTATTAATATAGTTTTTATTAAAATAAGCTAAAACATCCTTATGTCTTTTAAAATCAATTGGCTCTAGTGCCAACACTGCTCTGATACTATGAAATATAGAATAGTATGCTCTATTATTAGCCGATTTATAAAAATTTTTTTCGTATAGTAAGTTTCCCGCCTCAAGATCTTCTTTTGCTTGTGCAATTCTATGATTTGCCAATTCTTTAGATACTTTATTGTTCATTTAATATTACTCCCTCCTTTTTTACATTCATATAAAAAGGTAATGCTTCTAGCCAGTAATTAAATTTATCTATATTTTTTACCAGTGGAGATAACATTACATCAAAATCATTATCAAATTCTATATCAAATGCTATGTCTGATACTTTACTTCTATATTCAATTATCTCTTTATCTGATAAATCAGTAAGTATCATTATATCAATATCAGAATTATCGTTATAGTCTCCTCTTGCATAAGAACCATATAATATTATTTTTTTCACTCTTTTTCCCATTACTTTTTTTACTTCTTCAACAAATTCTTGTATTATATTATCTATTGTTTTTGGTAAATTAGGCATTCCAATATTCCTCCTCTCTTTTTAACTATTTATATTATAACATATTACCTTTATTTTTCCAATAATATTGTTACAGGTCCATCATTTTGCAATGTAACTTGCATATTGGCTCCAAAAATTCCTTTTTCAACATGCACTTCTTCATTACACTTCATGCAAAAATATTCATACAATTTATTAGCTAAATCTGGTTTTGCTGAGTTTATAAAAGATGGTCTGTTTCCTGAATTGCAATCAGCATACAAAGTAAATTGCGATACTAAAAGTAATTTTCCTTGTACATCTTTTATACTTAAATTCATTTTTCCATTTTCATCTTCAAATACTCTTAAATTTATTAATTTCTTAACTAGATAATCTGCTTCTTTTTCTGTATCATCTTGTCCTACTCCAACTAAAACCATAAATCCTTTTTCAATTTTACCTACTACTTTATTGTCCACTTCTACTTTCGCATTTTTAACTCTTTGAACTACTAATTTCATATTTATTCTCTTTCCTTTCTACAAATTTAGTCGGAAATATTCGTAATTTTTTTAACTTTGCTTATTTAAATTTTCTCTTACATATTCATATATCATTATTGATGCTGCAACAGATGCATTTAAACTTTCTGTTTTTCCTAGCATTGGTATTTTTACTTTATAATCTGACATTTCTAGTATTTCTTTTGAAACTCCATTTGCTTCATTTCCTATTATGACTACTTTTTTATTGTATGAAATATCATATATGCTTTTATCTGTTTCTAAAGATGTACTTACTACTTCAAATCCACTATTTTTTAAATTTTGCATAGTTTCTACAAGATTTTCTACTTCAATTACGTTTACCCTAAATATTGCTCCCATTGTTGACCTTACAACTTTTGGACTATATGCATCTACACTGCCTTTTGATACTATTAACTGTTTTATATTTGCACTATCTAGTGTTCTTATAATTGTTCCTATATTTCCTGGGTCTTGCAAGTTATCTAATGCCATTATATATGGTGTATTTTTATCTATTTCTTTATTTTCATTTTTATTTATAACTGCTAAAATTCCTTGAGGTGTTTTTACATCTGATATATCTAAAAAAACTTTATCTGTTACAATTAAAGTATTATATTTTGTTGCTTTTTTTATTAAATCTTGTTTTTCTATGTTATTGTAAAATGATTCTTCTATTACTATAACTGAAATTTCTACATTTTCTTGAATAGCTTCTTCTACAATTCTTTCTCCTTCTACTATAAACTTGTTTTCTCTATATTTTTTATCTTTTAATTTCTTAATATTTTTAATTATTTCATTATTTTTACTAGATATTACCATATTTTTTCCTTTCTTTACTTGCATTTTCAAAGAAAATGTGATATAATAATAATTACCACAATTTTTGGAGGTGAAATAAAAATGATGAAGAGACGTTCGCGTCCACGCCCTATTCCTGCACAAAGAAGAATGCTCGGGCGTAACGGTGGTAACCATAGTGCTAACAAGCCCAATGCTAGATCCCACCGCTAACATTTTTCCCTTGGTTCCTTAACCAAGGGTTTTTCTTTTTATATAATATTTTCTAAGAACATTTTTATTTCGCCAAGTACATCTTTTTCAATTCTTAATGTGATATATGGCTTTTCTCCTGGTGAAAATCTTACTTTATTTCCATAGCCTTCTATTATTTTTTTAATTACTTCATCTTGTATATTTTTAAAGTAAATTATTACATTATTTTGTTTTTGCTGAAGCTTAATAATATTTGCTTTTCTGCACATATTCTTTATTCTAGCAATTTCAATTAAATTGTTTACTTCTTTAGGCATTTCTCCATATCTATCTATTATTTCATCAATAATGTTTTGAATATCCTCCTCTGTTCTTGAATTTGCAATATCTTGATATATTTCAATTTTTTGGCTAGCATTTTCAATATATTCTTCTGGAATATATGAAGAAATATTTAAATCTATTGTAACTTCTTGTTCTTCTTCTACTTTCTCACCCTTCATTTCTTTTACAACTTCATCTAATAGCCTATTATACATATCATAACCAACTTGCTCAATATGTCCATGTTGCATTTCTCCAAATATGCTTCCTGCACCTCTAATTTGTAAGTCTCTTGTAGCAATTTTAAATCCAGAACCAAATTCAGTAAATTCCTTAATTGCTTTTAATCTCTGCGATGCATCTTCTGAAAGCATTTTATCTCTTCTATATGTAATATATGCATATGCTTGTCTATTACTTCTTCCAACTCTACCTCTAATTTGATATAGTTGTGCTAAACCAAATCTATCTGCATTTTCAACAATTATGGTATTTGCATTAGGTATGTCTATTCCAGATTCTAATATGGTTGTACATACTAATACATTAGTTTTTCCATCAACAAAATCTTGCATAATTTCTTCTATTTCTTTTCCTGACATTTTACCATGTGCATATGCAATTCTTGCTTCCGGAACTAAGTTTTGAAGTTCTACTGCTTTTATGCCAATTGTTTCAACAATATTATATATGTAAAATACCTGTCCTCCTCTTTCTAATTCCTTTGTAATTGCTTCTTTTATAACTTCTTTATCATATTCTAAAACATAAGTCTGGATAGGTTTTCTATTTTGTGGTGGCTCATATATTACTGACATATCTCTTATTCCTACAATTGACATTTGCAAAGTTCTTGGAATTGGAGTAGCTGTCATTGTCAAAACATCAACAGTATTTTTATAATGCTTTATTTTTTCTTTATCCTTTACTCCAAATCTGTGTTCCTCATCTATTATTAAAAGCCCTAAATCTTTAAACTCTACATCTTTACTTAAAATTCTATGAGTTCCTAAAACAATATCTACTTCTCCTGTTTTAAGTTTTTGCACTACCTCTTTCTGTTCCTTTTTAGTTCTAAAACGATTTAGCAATTCTATTTTTATAGGGTATTCTGCCATTCTTTCTTTAAATTCTTGATACTGTTGACTTGCTAGAATTGTGGTTGGGGCTAAATATGCAACTTGTTTACTATCCATAACAGCCTTAAATGCTGCTCTTATTGCAACTTCGGTTTTTCCATAACCAACATCTCCACATAAAAGTCTATCCATTGGTCTTGGATTTTCCATATCTTTTTTTACTTCTTCTATACATCTTAATTGGTCATTTGTTTCTTTATATGGGAAACTATCTTCAAATTGCTTTTGAAATACATTGTCTTTTGAAAAAGCAAAACCTTTGGCATGCTCTCTTTTTGCATATAGGTCTATAAGTTCTTTTGCTACTGCTCTTAAATTTCCTTTTACTTTAGCTTTAGTATTTTCCCAATCTTTAGTTCCTAATTTATTAAGTTTTAGCGAACCTTCTGAACCAACATATTTTCTAACATTATCTAATGCGTCTGTTGGAACATACAATATATCTCCATCTCTATATTTAAGCTGAATGTAGTCTTTTGTTACTCCATCCTCTCTTATTGTATTTACACCTGTAAAAATACCTATACCATGGTTTCTATGTACTATATAATCTCCAACTTTAAGGTCTGCAAATACTATTTTTTCTCCACTTTTAAAAGTATCTGATACTTTCTTTGTTTTTTTAGTTTTAGCAAAGAATTCATCACTACTAATTACTAATAACTTAGTATCTTCATCTTGAAAACCATTAGTTAATGCTCCTTCTGAAATTACTATCTCTCCTGGTTTTAAAATAATATTATCTAAATTTTTTACAATTACAACATCTTCTTCTAATGCCTTTTCTATTTTTTCTGCATTATCCCTGCTTCCTGCTAATATGATGACTTTCTTTTTATTCTTTATAGCTTCTTTTATTCCTATTTCAAGATTTTTTACATCGCCTTTAAATAAATTTACTTCTTTAGTGTGAAAGTCATTTTTTAAAGTATCTCCTTCTTTTAACTCTATTGTTTTATCTAAGTTATATGCATACTGATTAATATTTTCTAATGCTTCTGGGACATCTTTTTCTTTTTCGATTAATGTTTTTATTAAATTTTCATTTTCTTTTTGTATTGCTAATATTCTTTGCTTTATTTTTTCTGGTTCATCTACAAAAATTGTGTAATTTGAGATATAATCTAGAAAAGTATTTTGTTTTGTATAAAACTCATTAAAAAATTTATCTATTTTTGTTGTATAATCTCCTTCTTTTATTATCTCAATATCTTCTAATTCATATTTTTGTTTATTTTTTTCTATTCTTTCGCAAACTTTTTGTACTGAATCTTCTAATATATTTTCAAACGCTGGATAAATAGAAATTTCCTTTAACATTTCTGTTGATCTTTGTGAAGATATTTTAAATTTTCTAATAGAGTCTATATCATCTCCCCAAAACTCTATTCTTACACCTTCATTTTCTGAAATTCCTATGTCTACAATGTCTCCTCTAACACTGAATTCCCCCCTATTTTCTATAAGGTCTACTCTTTTATATCCTTTTTGAATTAAACTCTTTTTGAGTTCATCATGTGTTATTGTGTCACCTAACTTTAGTGTTACAATATCTTGGTAAAGTACTTCTTTAGCAATCATTTTTTGCATTATTGCTTCTATTGTAGTTACAACAATTTTTATTTTTTTGTTATATATATTATTTAAAATGCCTATTCTTTCATATTGGTTATCATTACTTTCAGCGTCATAGTCATATGCAGAAATTTCTTTTTTAGGGAAATATTTTACATGGTCTATGAAATAACTTAAATTTTTTACTAATTGCTTAGCTTGGATTTCATTATATGTAATTAAACATGTTGGATTTCTTTTTTCTTCGTATGTTGCTGAGATTAGCTGTGCTTTTGCCACGAAAGCAAGACCCGATATTGTTACCGGGTATGTTTTTTTACTTATGTATTCTTTAAATTTTTCTGATGAAGCCAAGTCTCTTAAAATATAGTTCATATTATTTCTCCCTTAGTTGGCTTTCGAATAACTTTCTAAAGCTTTTGCTATTTGGTCTGGACATGATGTGCCTTTCATTCCACATTGTATTCCTTTTAATTTTTCTTTTACTTTTTCAATTGGCATTCCTTTTATTAATGAAACTAATCCTTTAAGATTTCCATCACATCCACCTATTACTTTTAGGTCTCTTACTATTCCATTTTCTATTTGAAATATCATCTCTCGCGAACATACTCCTGTTGGCTTATATCTATATTCCATAAAAATCCTCCTTTAATTTCATATTATTCAATATATTATAATTATATCATAGTTTTCGTAAAAAAACTATATGAATAAAAAAATAATCGAACTAAGGGGTTAGCCTTTGCTCGATTTCATGTAAATTGTGCTTGTCAAATTTACACTTTTTTATTTCTTCTTATTTAAATCTATTTACTTTTTTTATGTTAAGCAACTTTTTCTTTATAATTTACAATAGTTACTTCTGTTGCTAATTGTTTTAATTGATTTACAATCTTTTCAATATTCTCTGCTGTTTCATCATCAAAATATTGTTCTCCACATTGAGTACATACTTTTGCTGGAACACCCTTAATAATAATGATTGTATCCTCTAAATCAACTACATAATTTACTTTTTTAGGTTCTAAATTTCCTTTACACATAAAACAATTCATTTATTCTT
>CALXZS010000024.1 GCA_944393305.1 uncultured Clostridia bacterium
TCTTCATTTTAACAGAAATGTAATAATTCTGTGGATAACTTTTTTCTAAATTTTTAAAAAATCCCGAAACTTAAATAATTTTTAACATTTTTTCGCTATTATTGATTTTATTATCTATTTCCTCATTATATTTTTTATATTGTTAAATTTAGTTCGTTTCCGTTTGGTAGCACACTCATCTAGCAAATCATGAATATTTTGTAAATTTTCAATAATTTCAGATTTGTGTTCTTCAAACCATTCAGAATCAAACACATGTTGATATCTAGCATATGTATGTTGTACAGCTAAATCTATTTTTGAATTTAAAATTTTCCAAGAATTTTGTGGGCTTGATACAATGTAATTGTATATATGTTCGCAATTATTTGTTCCCATAAATTGATCTTTTCTAACAGTTTGCTCTAATTTGCATTTATTTAATAATTTATCAGCACATATAGTTTCTTGTCGGTAACCACCCGAAACATAAGAATTTTTCCCTTCTGGAAGAATTAATGACTCTCTTAATTTTCTGCAAGATTCAGGTATTTCAGTTACTGGTATTGATAAAATTCTATTCATAATTTTATTTTCATCATAAGTATTTATTCCTTCTTCTAACCCTACATTTTCTTCTTGTATATCTTCTACAACTATTTTTCCATTTTCCATATAAACACTACTATAAACATTAGATATTCCGCTTCGAGATACCAAAATATTTTCTCCATTTTCATTTTGTATTAGATTCATACTATTTTGATAAGACTTAAAAGCGTGAGACAATTCATGTACAAAAGTTGCTAATGTTTCTAGTTTATTAGAACTTACTAATATAGAAACGATCTCGGATTTACCTAACAAGCAAATTTCTCCATTTTCTACCGAAAAAATAGGAAATGTGGAATGCACTCCAGCAGCTCTCTTTAACTCACCATCGTTAACTGCACTTATTTTTGACTTTTTTTCAATATAGTCTGGGTAATGTCTTGTTACAATATCATACATATTCTCATTATCTTTTGGTATTTCAATACTAATTTTTCTTAATGCATCAAATAGTATATCTTTATATTCATGCCCATAATATTCTACCATTATTGGAAATGATAGTCTTAACATATCTGCAACATCTGCATCATATTCTTTTTCTGATATAATTGTTTCTAATTCGTTACCATATTGTAAAAAAGGATTATATCTATACTTTTCTTGTAAAGTTTGCATACTATCACCTCAATATAATTATACTATTATTTCAGTATTTGTGCAATTATGTTTTTAGAGCTGTTTTTGGGAGGTGTCCCCAAAAACAGCTTACTTTCAAAAATTTTGTTATTGAATTTATTTTTCTATATGCTATAATTATTTTAAAATATATTATGGAGATTATATATGAAAGTTATAAATATAGAAGATATTGATTTAAATAATTCTTATTTTCATTTTACTGAAAGAATCAATTTACCTAGTATTGAAAGTGAAGGTTTGAAGGCTCAAGTTGGAGATGCTTCAGGCTTAGTACAAGATGAACCACGAGTATGTTTATCTCAAGGTGGAAAAGGGATATTAGGAATAAAAAATTCGTTTATATTCGAATTAAAAAAACTACGCATTTGTGATATTCCAGAAGGTTATAGGGAATATTTTGATATATCAGATTTTTCGAGTAAGGAACAAGTACAAGAAAATGCTGTATATGATGCATTAGAGAAAAGATTTAAAAATGAAATTTATTTTGTTGTAGATGCTGAAGAAGGAGTAGATTTTTCAAGAGAAGATATACATGGCATGGGCTCTAATTTTGATATTAAAGGAAAAATAAATCATGATATCGAACCAGCAAAATTGAGTATACTTACTACTCCTAATGGAAATTCAGCTTTTGATGTTATTGAATACGTATATAATAGACTTCTTGCTAAAAATCCTGGCAAAGAATATTTAATCAAAAGTATGAATTCTGATTTGGCACAAATGATGGACTATCTTCAAACTAAAGATAAAAAGGGTTTTTCTATGGAACTTTTGATAACTGATGCAATTAAAAATGTTACTACTGATGATGTAAAAAAATGTGAATTTGACATGCAAAAGCTCATTATTCATGATACTCCTCATCTAAACCAATCAAACTCACATGAACAAAAGAATGAACAAAATATATCTAGATAAATAAGATGGTAATAATACCATCTTATTGTTGTTAAACTTTTTAATTTGTTATCATTTGTCAAATTTTTTTGCCCCCGTTATTCTTTTAGCACTTTACTAATCTTAAATATTTTTTATATTTCTTTTCTTAAATATTATAAATGTAGGTATTGCCATTATTAAGAAGTATATAATACATATTATAATTGACATTATTAAACTCATTCCTTGCATATAAGGCAAATTACCAAATAGATATTGGCTTAAATCCCAATTCATAGTTACAAAATATTTCATAAAAGATAAATCATAAGCCATTGCTAATTGATTAATTATTGATGTAGACATATAACCAAGTAATGATATTGTAATTGCAAGTGCACTATTCGAAAATATTGTACTTATTGCAAAAGCTAGCATACTTAATAAAATTATCATTGGTAATTGTGTTAGTGTTTGTATTCCTAAATATGCAAAAATATTTATTTCTTGAATCATATTTGTATTAAAGTTATATTCTACTACTGGAACACTTAAACTATCAAATCCAAATAATATTCCTCCAACTAATAATTCCATTATTATTGTTACCACAATTACAAATAAAATCATTATAAAAGTAGTTATAAGTTTTGACATTAATATTTTATTTCTTGTATATGGTTTAACCAACAAAAGTTTAATTGTGCCTTTATTAAATTCTTCACTTACTATTGTACCAGCAATCATAATAATGACTACTATTAAAAATATTCCAAAAATTGAATAAAAATCTTGAAGAATTCCTTTTAAGCTATCTGTTTTATTAATGTCTATTCCTGTATCTAAAATATATCTACATTCCGCTTCTGTTTTTAAACAATCATTGTAATCTTTTTGCTCTTCATACGTCAATTCTTTATCTTGACTCTCATATTCTATTATATTTGACTTAGATGTTTGTAATCTTGAAAGTGCCATATTTTTATAGTCTGTTCCATATGGAATATTTTTATTTAATCTTATTTCAGCTATTTCTCTTGATATTTCTGCATTTTTTATATCTAACTCTATATTTTTTAAAATTTCTGTATCTTGCGTTTGTTGTTTTTGAGCATTTAGTTCCTCTATTTTTCTATTTGCTTCTTCTAAATCACTTTTTGCAAAATACTTCCAGTCATTTTCATCTAATTTTTTTGTATAATTATCTATTATTTTATTTATTTCATTTACTTGTGCTTCATTTTTTTCTGTACCATACAAATATGTATTTTTCTCTGTTATATATGGTGATATTCTTTCATTTATTATTGCTAATTTCCATTCATCATTTTGATATTTTTTTGTTAAATCATATACATCAACTTCTGATTTTAAATTAATATATAAAGTTACATCAGTTGGCTTTTCTGGATTTAAAGTTGCAAGTTCTTCTTTTAATGAATTTATATAGTTTTCACTATAAATATATGCTGAACTACTTGAACTATTTGCATATTTAAACATACAATTCATAAATATTAAAAGCAAAAATATTGCTATCATTGTTATATATATTGTTTTTTTACTAAAGATTTTTGTCAATTCATTTTTTATTAAATTATTCAATTACATTCCCCCCTGTCTTTTCAAAAAATGCTTCTTCTAATGTTTTTTCTTCTTCTTTTACTCCATATATTTTTACATTGTTTTTTACTAATTTTTCAACTATTTCTGGTATTTCTTGTTTTTCTATATTTATTCTAAATTTATTTTCATTTATTTTTTCTATTTCTCCTAAAACCTCTTCTGCTATATTTACTCTATCTACTTCAAATATTTTTAGTTCTTTGCTTGCTTCTTTCTTTATTTTTGAAATTTCGCTTGTTTCTATTATTTTGCCATTTTTTATTATTGATACTTTATTACAGAAATTATCTAATTCAGCAAGATTATGACTTGAAATTAAAATTGCCATTTTTTCTTTATTAGCTAAATCAACTAATAGTTCTCTCATTTCTTTTATACCTTCTGGGTCTAAACCATTTGTTGGCTCATCTAGTATAAGTAAATTAGGTTTATGCAAAATTGCTTGTGCTATACCCAGTCTTTGCCTCATTCCCAAAGAATATTTCGACACTTTATCTTTTATCCTATTTTCTAATTTTACTAATTTAACTACTTCTTCTATTCTACTATCTAATATATTTTTATATAGATTTGCTACTAATTTTAAGTTTTGATAACCAGATAAATACATATACATATCTGGATTTTCAACAATTGCTCCAACTTTTTTTATTGCATTTGTAAAATCTTTTTCTATGTCATAACCATTTATACTTACTTTACCACTTGTTATGCTTTGTAACCCCAATATTAGTTTAATTGTAGTGGTTTTTCCAGCACCATTTGGTCCAATAAATCCTAAAATATCTCCTTCGTTTACTTCTAAAGAAACATCTTTTAATATTGTTTTTTTACCAAATGTTTTACACAAGTTTTCACATTTTAATATTGTTTCCATCTTTCTCCTCCTTACAGTAGTAATTTTAACACTACTTTATTTATTTTCTTTTTATTATTTCTTAATTTTTTCTTATTTTTATACAGTAATTTTATCTTTTAAACTATTAAACTTTGCATCTCCTATTCCACTAACATTTTTTATATCTTCTATACTTTTAAATTTTCCATTTTCTTCTCTATAATCTATAATTTTTTGTGCAGTTGTTTCTCCTATTCCTGGCAATGTTTCGAGTTTTTCCTTATTTGCCGTATTTATATTTACCTTCACATCTTTCTCATTTTCTTCTGTTTCTGCACTTGTTATTATACTTTGACCTGGTTCAGCAGACATTAATTCTACTTCATTTAAATTTTCATTTATTCTTGGAATATATATTTGTGTTCCATCTTCTACTACATATGCTAAATTTACTTTTGTAAGATCTGCTTCTTCTGTTTTACCTCCGGCAGAGTTTATAGCGTCTATTATTCTACTACCTTCTTCTAATTCTACTACTCCGAGGATTATTTACTTCACCGATTACGTGTACTATTACTTTTTCTTTTTCATTTGCTATTCCTATTTTTTCTTCTTCTTGTATATTTGTTATTTCGTTTATATCATTGCTTATTATAATTTCATCATCTTTTTCGTTTTTAGTATAAATATATATCATAATTATTGATAATACTATTATAATAGATATTATAAAAATCACCTTTTGTTTTTTACTCATTTTAGAAAAAATTTCTTGCATTTTTAATCACCTCTTGATTTATTTTGAATTTACTGGTATTATATTTTTGTTATACATATAAAATTAATTTATTTTTAAGGAGAAAATATGAAGTTAATATATAAATTTTTTACAATATGTTTTTTATTAACGTCTATTTTTTTGCTAGTCTTTTCATCAGAAAGTTTTGCAAATTCTGATTTAACTATTGATTCTGAAGCTTGCATATTGATTGATGCTGATTTTGGAAAAGTTTTATATGAGAAAAATTCAAGTAAGAGACTATATCCCGCTAGTACAACTAAAGTTATGACTGCTATTCTTACTGTTGAAAATTGTAATTTACAGGATAATGTAACAGTTAGTTACTGGGCAATAAATTCTGTCCCACCAACTTATACAATGGGATATATTAAAGAAGGGCAAGTCCTTACAGTTGAAGAACTTTTAAATATAACTATGATTGCTTCTGCAAATGACGCAGCATATGTTTTAGCTGAATATATAGCTAATTTAGACAATCCTGATTACTTAAAAGATTCTTCTGCGGAAGCTAAAACTTCTTTTGAAAATAGTATTGCTGAATTTTCAGAAATGATGAACAATAAAGCTAAAGAAATAGGATGTTTAGACACTAATTTTGTTAACCCTAATGGTATTCATAATGAAAATCATTATTCAACTGCATATGATTTAGCATTGATTGGCAAATATGCTTATTCAAATTCAGTTATAAAAAGTATTGGTTCTAAGGCAACATACGATTTACCTAAAAATGCTGTAAATAACCATACTGTGTATAGGTCTACAATTGCATTGCTACGTTCTGATTCTAAATATTATTATGAATATGCTAATGGTATGAAAACTGGCTACACTGACCCTGCTGGTTATTGCATAATCGCTACTGCTAAAAAAGACGATATGAATTTACTTGCTGTTGTACTACATGGAAGATATTTAGAAGATGGCACCGCAACTCGTGAAAGTGATTGTATAAAACTTTTTAATTATGGATTTGAGAATTATACTTCTACTGCTTTAATTAAAGAAGGAGACATAGCCAAAACAATTAGTGTTGTTAATGGTACAGATGAAAGTGATTCTTTAGATTTAGTATGTACTGATACGTTAGATTGTCTTGTTGATAGTGGAGAAGTTATTGATATTACACCTGTTATTAATTTAACAAATGTTATTGCTCCTATTGCTAAAGGTGAAGTTGTTGGTACAATTACTTATACTATTGATGATATAGAATATTCAAGCGATTTAATTGCTTCTCATGATGTATATAGTTCTGATGCCAAAAGCTTAATTATTGTTCTTTCTATTATATTTGTTATTTTGTTAATTATTGTTTTAGGATTTATTATTCCTAGAAAAAACGGAAAAGCTTAGCTGTTTTTGGGGACACCTCCCCAAAACAGCTTTTTTCCTGAAGGATGTTTTTGGGAGGTGTCCCCAAAAACACAAAAATAGTGGTTGCTATATCAATAGCCCCCACTATTTTTTAATAATCTTTTCCCAATATTATTGTAAAATCTACATCTTCATTATTTTCACCAGTAATAGCTGTTCCCGTTCCTAATAATGCAATTAATGTGTTTTCTTGTGATTCTGTATTATTAGTTCTATTAATAATTACTGTTGAATTTGTTATATTTGTATTTCCTTCTTTTACTACTTCGTATCCTTGTGCTTCTAATTGTTCTATTGCATTTTCTAGTCTTGTAGAACTTCCTGTTCCGTTTAATACTTCTACTTTTATTTCCTTTTCTTCTACTTGATCAGACGAAACTTGGTTTTCAACAGTATTTGTAGTATTTTCATTTTCTCCACTTGTACTGGTTGTTCCTGATGTTAAAAATAATTCATTTACTACTTGTTTTGCTTCATCTTCATCTACTAAGTAGAACGCAACATTGTTCATATATTCTGGAATTCCTGGTAGTGTTTCTGTTTTCATTTGGTCTGCGTTAAAGCTTACTAATGCTGGCACATATTCCATTAATGTATCCCAATCTATATTTGTTTCTACTTTTTCTTCTGCAATTTTTAATATGTCATCTATTTTTGTTATATTTTCTATTTTTAATGTTTGTTTTGCAACTTCCATTATAAATTCTCTTTGTGTTCTCATTCTACCTAGGTCGTTATCTCCATAACTTACTGGATATGATGTTCCATTATTATTATGTCTAAATCTTACAACCCATTCTGCTTGCTCGCCATTTAATAATTGGTATCCTTTGTCTAAGTGTATATATAAGTCTTGTGAACTATCATCATAGTCCATATCTATTGGTACATCAAAGTATACTCCGCCTATTGCATCAACTAAGTCTCTAAGTGCTTCAGTGTCAACTGTTAAATAATATTTTATGTTTAGTCCTGTTAGTTTGTTTACAGCATCTATTGTGCTTTGTGGACTTATTTGATATTTTGAGTTTATTTTATCAGAAGCTGATGCATTTGCTTTATTACTTCCTATATAACTATCTCTTGGTATTGATAAAAGTGCTGAGTCTCCTGTACTTGGACTATATTTTGCAACAATTAATGTATCTGTCATATTTTCACTTTTTCCTATAAGTAGGCAATAAAAGTCTGGTAAATTCTTTACTGTTTCTTGGTCTGTTCCTACTAAAGTAGTAACTAAACCAGCTAAGCCTCCTCCGTTTTGAGATACTCTATATGTAAACACTCCTGCACAAATTAATATTATAAGTAGAATTATTAATAATACTCTTTTTAAAACTTTATGTGATTTCTTCTTCTTTTTTTCTTTCGCTCTATTGTCTTTTTTCATTTATTTAATCACTCCCATTGTATTTTACCAATATAGTATAGCAAATATGTCTTTAAATATCAAGAGGAAATATTATGTTTCCTCTTTTTTATTCAGAAATTCTAAATTCTGCATATTTTTTCTCATCAAAATCTTTATCATATTCAACATTTTCAAATATTTCTGGCATTTCTTTTTGGAAATATTTTAATAATGGTATTAATAATTGTCTTATTGCTGGATGTGCTTTATTTGATGTTCTTAAGGATAATATATGTTTCCATTCTCTTATATCTGCTGTCATTGTTACTTCTGCTGCTGTTGAATGAGGAAGTATTAGTCTACACATATCTGTTGATGCTCCTAATTCTTTCATTTTCATATATCTTTTTTCTATTTCTTCCATGCATGTTTTCCATTCCTTATATACTTCTTTATCTTCTATATATGATGGATTTATACATTTTATTTCATTACCATATTTATCTTTATCATAACTACAATATCTTGTAGATTCTATTGAAAAGCTTGCAAATCTATGTCTAGTTAGGTCTTTATATACACCTATATCACAACACATTCTTATTGTTACTTTTTCATGCTCTAAAACTGATTCATGTCCTCTATTTATACAATTTTTTAATAAGTTTTTATAACTATCTTCTGTAATATTTCCTTCTGAACGATAACATGTTCTACATGCTCTTTCTATTTTTTTCATAATTTGTAGTCCGTCAATTTTTTCTACTTCAATCCATGGTTCTACTATCTTCATTTTATCACTTTCCTTTCTGGTATTTTAATAGATTTTTTTGTTTAAATATACAATTATAAATAGTTACAATTCGAAGCTTTAATTTTATTTTTAACTTTAATATATGTTCTTGAGCATTTCAAGCGAGTGTAGGCGACGTAGGAGCGGAGCGTAACGTGCGAGCGTTGAGCAAAGCGAACCGCGAAGTGAAATGTGAAAGAATGTATATTAAAGTTTAAAGCAATTTATTTAAGGTATAAATTGTAACATTATATAAATAATAATAATTGTAAATCCTATTTACTATAAATTGATTTTAATATCAAATTATTGTTATACATTAAAGCTCCAATATTTGAATTATATATTTGTTCTAGTATTTGTGAGTTTGCTATTAATGGAGAAATCATTGAGAATACAGCAAATATTGCATATATAATGATTAAACCTTCGATTGCTCCACAAATTGCTCCACCTAGTTTATTTATTTGTTTTAAAACAGGTATTTTGTCTATTATTTTTGCTACTATTTTTACAATAGTTAATATTATTCTTACGATAATAAATATTGCTACAAATGCTATTACACTGATTATTCCTGACGCTAATTCTTTTGATATATTGTCTATTGCTTCATCTTTTGAAGTATTTACATTGCTTGTAATTCCATTTATATATTCTACAACAGGCTCTGGTAAATTGCTTCCTTCTTCTACTTTGAAATCTACATCGTTTAATGGAATATTTTGTACTATTGTTTCTCTTAAATTTTCATCAAAATTGGTATTATCTATTATTGCATTTGCCACTGGTTTGCATAGTAATAATGCAAGTATTAATGCTACTATTACTGCAACTATATCTATTATGCATGAAATTAGCCCTTTTTTCATTCCTAAAAATATGGCTAAAGCCATGATTAAAATTATTATAATATCTACTATCATTTTATCCTCCTACAAATTTATAATTTCTATTCTGTCTCTATATATAATTCCTGCAACACTCTTTCCTAAAACTACATCTTTAAAACTTTGTGATGATACAAATGATTTTATAAGCCATGCATTATGATTTATAAATTCTATTTGATTTCCCATGTTTATTGCAATTATGTCATTATTACAATATAAACTTTTTGGCACAGAATTTAAAAGATAACTGTTTTCTTTTTGATTGTCTGGATTCATTATTTTTGCTTCATACTGACTACTTAAAATTCCAGATGATGTTTCTACTATTCTACATATATAGTTATGTAGGTTTATATCCATAAAAGTTGTTTTATCATCTATATCAATCAGTTTTTGTGCATTTCCTTCATTCATTTTATATACGGTATTATCATATTGACATATAATCTCTTGATTATCATATTGTATATTAACTATTAAGCTATTTTCTTCTGGTTTATACTCATATATAATTGCTTCTGATGGACTATTTTTTGCTTTTTCTACTGAAACGGTTTTTACTGCTGATGAAATTATTGTTCCTGATGTATCAATTTCTGCAAAACTTAGATAATCGCTATTTTCTGATATTGCTACATCTGCTGCTATTGTTGATGAAAGGTATGTTTTAAATTCTTCATCTCCAGTTATTCCATACATTACTATAACAGATTTATATGTTG
This sequence comes from uncultured Clostridia bacterium, assembly GCA_944393305.1. GTDB lineage: Bacteria > Bacillota > Clostridia > TANB77 > CAG-508 > CAG-793. The sequence goes on from CALXZS010000024.1 coordinate 10,521, forward strand.
TTCCTGTAATTACTACTCCAACAGCTCCATTTTCATTTACAGTAATCGCTGAAATATTTCCTTCCATTGTTTTTTGCCATTGAAGGCTTGTATTATATATTAAGTAAACATTTTGGCCGTTTTTATCTGCTACAAGTAAATAGTTTCCAGAATCTGCAAAAATTGGTGTTGTTATAGATACATTTATTGTGGTTTCTTCTTTACCTGATGAATTGTATATTACTAAATTGTTCTCTTGTAATACTACAATATGATTATCATATGCATATACATTCGCATTTTCGTTTTCTAAGGCAATTGTAGGTAAATCTTCTTCTATTACATTTTTTCTTAAAATATATGTATCTATCCATTCTCTTGTAGGCTCATTGGCTACATATAGTGATATTATTACTATAAGAGCTACTATTAAAATTGCTCCTGATATAATAATTATTTTTTTCTTCATATGATTTCCTCTATTTTAATTTGTTCTATTTTATAATAATTTAGTATATATTTCAAGAGGTAAGTAAAAAAATGAGCAGGCTTTTACCTGCACATTTTTATTTTCTTACTTTTCTTATTATAGCTATTACTATTCCAGCTATTATTATTAAAATTGGTACTCCAAATATAATGCCTAAAACTACTCTATTCTGAGACTCTGTTGCTGCTTGGAAAGAAACACCTCCAACATCTTTTCTTATTCTTATTGCATCTTCTCTATTTGATAAATATGCTATTGTATTTAATACTATATCTTTAT
>CALXZS010000025.1 GCA_944393305.1 uncultured Clostridia bacterium
TATTACTTAAAAATATATTAAAATTCTACCAAAAAAGCATTAGACATTTTTACTTAAAAATAAAAAAAAAAAACGGGACATTTTCACTTAAAATTCACATTGAATAAAGTAAATATTTAAAAATCTATTGACTAAAAAAATAAAAATATATACAATATTAATGAAAAATGTAAAAGGAGAGAACAAATGAAAAGTCGCGAAAGCCTTGGGGCTGTATATATATATATATATCGTAGGGTTTAACAAAAATAACTTATGTAAACATAGAAAAACTATGCTTTTTAGACGAATCTAAAAGGTGTAGTTTTTCTTGCGTTAATGAATAAAAAATTAAAAAATGAAATGATAAGATAAAACGAAAAAATCCAAAGCAATAAAAAATAATTGCAAAAGATATTGGGGTATGATATAACTTAAATATATCAAAAGAAAAAATAGGAGGAAAGACTTATGAAAGAAAAAAGAGGATTAATAAGGAAAATAAAAAATGGAGTAAAACGGAATAACTTTAATTGCATTAGTTGTAACAATAGTGGTTTTATTAATATTAGCAGCGGTTGCAATAGGATTAAGCGTGGGAGATAATGGTATAATAACAAGTGCAAGAAATGCAACAAAACAATGGGAAGAAGGAGCAGAAAAAGAGCAAGACGAACTAAAACAGATAGCAAATTTTATAAATAGTCATGGAAATGGTAATGGCGCATCAGAAAGTGGTAATAAAATAGCAAATGCGAAACCATCTCCAGGAGAAGGAGTAACAACATTTGATGAAACAACAGAATTAGAAGATGATTTAGGAAATATAGTAAAAGTACCAAGTGGGTTTGGAATAGCAGAAGAAAGTGGAACAAAAGTAGAAGAAGGCATAGTAATAGAAGATGATATAGGAAATCAATTTGTATGGATTCCAGTAGGAGAATATAAAACAACTAATTCAACTAAAACAAATAATTTAGTAAGGAGAAGTTGGGAGATATCAAATGGAGTAGCTGAACCAGTAGAAGTAGCAGAAGGTGAGACAATAGGTACCTTTAATGAAGGTGGAGCGTACTATGGTGAAGAAGATGAAAGATCATTAGCAAAAGATCAGATAGAGGCGTTTAAAACGAGTGCAAATAGCAATAAAGGATTTTACACAGGAAGATATGAACAAGGAAAAGGAAATGTATGTAAAGCAGGAGTAGAAGTGGATTCTAATATAAGTATAAGAAATGCTAAATCAAATGCAGAAGCGATGTATAGTGAAAATGTAACCGGTGAATTAATAAGTAGTTATGCTTGGGATACAACATTAAATTTTATTGCACAAAATAATCCTAATGGGTATGCTTTACTTACAACTACTGACTCACAATATGGAAATATAGGTACTGGAATAAAAAAGGCGACAGGAGAAGATGAAGCAGATAATTATTGTAATATACATGATATGGTAGGAAATTTTAGTGAATGGACAACTGAATATGTTTGGGCATCAGATGGGGATTTTGGCTATAGTTGTGTAAATAGAGGAGGAAATTATAATAATATTTCAACATTTGCGGATGGAACTGATAATTCGAGAGCAAGTAGCTATATGTCAGATAGAGCTTTTTCGATGGGAAATGTGGGGAATACTAATTCAAGTTATATAGCTTACCGCGTCCAATTATATTTATAATAAAACTTTTTGACATCAACCTCCCATAATTAGCATATAATTTATGGGAGGAATTATTATGTGTGGAATTGTAGGATTTACAAATTATAATGGAAATATGAGAAATGAAGAAGCAAGAAGAGTGCTTGCAAATATGAATGATACACTGAAAAAAAGAGGACCAGATGAAAGTGGTACGTATGTAGAAGAAGATATATGCATAGCTCATAGAAGACTAATAGTTATAGACCCAGATGGTGGAAAACAGCCAATGGTATGTAAATATTTAGGCAATACTTATGTTATTACATATAATGGGCAAATATATAATACAAAAGAACTTAGAAAAACATTAGAGGAAAGCGGATTTTCATTTGAAGGACATAGTGATACAGAAGTATTATTAAAAGCTTTTATATATTATGGATATAATGTTGTAAATCATCTAAATGGCATTTTCGCATTTGCTATATGGAATGAAGGAAAAAAAGAATTATTTTTAGCAAGAGACCATTTTGGAGTAAAGCCTCTATTTTATTCTATAAAAGATAATCAACTGATATTTGCTTCTGAAATAAAGGCACTTTTTGAATACCCTAGTATATATCCTAAAATAGACAAAACAGGCATTTCAGAATTATTTGGCATAGGACCAGCACATACACCGGGAATAGGAGTATTTAAAGGAATAGATGAATTAAAACCAGCAAATTTTATGATATTTAATAAAAACCGTGTAAAAATTCAAGAATATTGGAAATTAAAAAGTAAAGTTCATACAGATGATTTTGAAACAACGTGCATTAAAGTTAAAGATTTACTTACAGACGCAATTGAAAGACAATTAGTGTCAGATGTCCCACTTTGTACTTTTTTATCCGGAGGTCTAGACTCAAGTATAATCACATTATATACAGCTAATTACTGCCGAAAAAACAATTTGCCAATGATAGACACCTATTCAGTAGACTATATAGATAATGATAAAAACTTTGAAAAAACAGACTTTCAACCAAATTCTGATAGTGATTATATAAATTTAATTACTCAAAAATTGGGAACAAAACATCATACCATATTCTTAGATACGCCAGAACTAGCAGAAACGCTAAAAGATGCCATGATAGCAAGAGATTTGCCAGGAATGGCTGATGTAGATTCTTCACTTTTAATGTTTTGTAAAAATGTAAAGAAAAATGCAACAGTTGCAATAATGGGAGAATGTGCCGACGAAATATTTGGTGGTTACCCTTGGTTTTTTAGAGAAGATGCTCTTACAAGTGGAACATTTCCATGGTCAATTAATATATCTGGAAGACAGCACTTATTAAATCCTGACATAGAAAAGCAGATTGACTTAAAACAATATATAGATTATAGATATAATGAAACATTAAATGAGGTAGAAATTTTAGAAACTGATACAAAAGAAACTAAAGAAAAAAGAAAAATTACTTATTTAACAATGTATTGGTTTATGCAAACCTTGCTTTCTAGAACAGATAGAATGGGAATGTATAATGGTTTTGAAATAAGAGTACCATTTTGCGATTATCGTTTAGCTGAGTATGTTTGGAATATTCCATGGGAAACTAAATCATTAAATGGTAGAGAAAAAGGTTTGCTAAGATATATTATGAGAGATGAGTTGCCAAAAGAAATAGTAGAAAGGAAAAAAAGTCCATATCCAAAAACATGGAATCCAACATATTTGAAAAAAGTAAAAGGAATGTTAAGTCAAATTATGGAGGATGAAAATGCTCCTATTACTGATTTATTAAATAAAGATGATATACTTGACATTTTAAATACAGATGGTAAATCATTTACTAGACCATGGTTTGGTCAACTTATGACAGGACCACAACTTATGGCATATCTTTGTCAAGTAAATATGTGGCTTGAAACATATAAACCAGAAATTGAAATATAATGAACCACAAATCTTTGAAATAAAACACCGCAAAATACTGAAATGAAATACCACAAATCTTTGAAATAAAATGCCACAAATATTTGAAACAAATTGCCACAAAATATTGAAATAAATTCAATAATGTGGTACAATAAAAAAAGAAATAAGAAAAAATTCGGAGGTTTTATGAAATATATTAATAGAATTGTGGATAAACAAATTGAAAACAAGCTATCTATTGTAGGAGCGGTTGTTATAAAAGGACCAAAGTGGTGTGGAAAAACGACGAGTGCAAAAAGAATAGCAAAAAGTGTGTTGGAAATGCAAAATCCAGACTTACAAGATAATTATATAGAATTAGCAAATACAAAACCATCATTATTATTAGAAGGTGAAAAACCAAAACTAATTGATGAATGGCAAATAGCGCCTAAATTATGGAATGCTGTTAGATATTCAGTAGACAAAGAAGGCTTGGCAGGACAATACATTCTTACAGGTTCAGCTACTCCAAAAGAAGATGACAGCATGCATAGTGGTGTTGGAAGATTTGCTTTTGTTACAATGAAACCAATGACTTTGTATGAAAGTGGAGATTCAAATGGAAAAATTTCATTGGAAGCTATTTTAAATGGTGATAGAAATATAGATGGAATAAAAACAGATTTAGACTATGAGAAAATTGCATATGTACTTTGCAGAGGCGGTTGGCCTGCTTCTATTAATTTACCAGAAAAAGAGGCGTTAGAAATAGCCAAAAACTACATAGATGTGTTATGTGAATTTGACATATCTAAGGTAGATGGAATAAAGAGAAATCCAACTCTTGCAAGAAGTATTTTAAAAGCTTATGCTAGGCAAGTTTCTACAATTGATTCAGATCAATCACTGTTTGAAGATGTTAAAGCAAATTATGCTGATGTTAGTGAAAGAACAATAATTGATTATTTAGATGTGCTAAAAAAATTATATATAATAGAAGAAATAGAAGCTTGGAATCCGAATATAAGAAGTAAAACAGCAATAAGGACATCTCCAAAGAAAAGTATGATTGACCCATCTTTAGCTGTCGCAGCCTTGGGATGCTCTCCAAAAGAAATAATGCTAGATATAAGAACATATGGTCTTTTATTTGAAAACTTAGTAAATAGAGATTTGAGTGTGTATGCAAATTCAATAGGTGGTACTTTAAATCATTATAGAGATAGATATAATTTAGAGTGTGATAATGTAATACATTTTGAAGATGGAAGATATGCATTAATAGAAATAAAACTTGGTGGTACAAAGATAAAAGAAGCAGAGGAGCATTTATTAACTTTAAAACAATTGATACTTGAAAATGAACCTAGAATAGGAGCACCAGCATTTATGATGATTATTACAGGGACTGATATGGCATATAATTTGGATAGCGGAGTAATGGTTGTTCCTATTGGTTGTTTAAAAAACTAACTTCACTTCAATGTTACGTTACAGTTCAGCTTATATATACTTAAAAATGCAAATATACATTCTTCCACATTTTACGGCGCGGGTCGCTCGTATTTACTCGCTCCAGCTTGCACGCTGCACTTCGCTTTGCAAGCTTCGTTCGCTGAAATGTTTTAGAATGTATATTTGCATTTTAACAATTAAAGCTTTCTGAACTGTAACAATGTTACACCGAAATGTTCATTTTATAACGTAAATAAATTGACAAACTCCTCATAAAAGTATAAAATTTAGCAAGAAATAGAAATATAATTATATTACTATTCATATTAATACCTTATGAGGTGATAAAAATGATAAAATTTACAAAAATGGAAGGGCTAGGTAATGACTATGTCTATATTGATGCTACTCATCAAGAATTAGACAATGTGCAAGACCTAGCTAAATTTGTAAGTAATAGGCACTTTGGAATAGGTTCAGATGGTCTAATACTTATAAAAAATAGCAAAAAAGCAGACTTCAGAATGCAAATGTTCAACAGTGATGGAAGCGAAGCAGAAATGTGTGGAAACGGAATTAGATGTGTAGGAAAATTTGTTTATGACAAAGGTCTAACAAAGAAAAAAGAATTAACAATAGAAACATTAGCTGGCATAAAAAGCCTAAAATTAAATGTAGAAAATGAAAAAGTAAAAACAGTAGAAGTAGATATGGGAGAGCCGATACTAGAAGCAAAAGAAATTCCAGTAAAGAATGCAAAAGAATTTAAAATAAAAGATAAAACATTTTATAAAGTAAACTTAGAAATAGATAAAGATCTAAGACAGCTTACATGTGTATCAATGGGAAATCCACATGCCGTAGATTTTGTAGAAGATGTATCTAGTATAGATATAGAAAAAGTAGGACCAATGGTAGAATGTGATGAACATTTTCCTAATAAAGTAAATGCAGAATTTATCGAAATAGTAGATAAAAACCATATAAAAATGAGAGTATGGGAAAGAGGAGCAGGAGAAACACTTGCCTGTGGAACTGGAGCATGTGCATCAGTTGTAGCAAGTACTTTAAACGGTTATACAGATAGAAAAGTAGAAGTAGAATTACTAGGGGGAAAACTAGATATATATTGGAATAAAGAAAATAATCACGTGTATATGACAGGTCCGGCTACAACTGTATTTGAAGGGATGCTTTTGGGGACACCTCCCAAAAACAGCTAAGGAGAAATTAGCGAGAAGGTAATTTATTAGGCTTTTTGAAGCTGTTTTTTGGAGGTCTCCCCAAAAACAGCTAAGAAAAAATTAACGAGGAGGTAATTTATTATGGCAAAAATAAATGAAAATTTTAAAGATTTAAAAGAAAGCTACTTATTTTCAACAATTGCAAAAAAAGTAGCAGAATTTCAAAAAGAAAATCCAGATAAAAAAATTATAAAATTAGGAATAGGAGATGTTACAAGACCAATTCCTAAAGCATGTGTAAAAGCAATGGAAAAAGCAATTCAAGAAATGGCGAATAGTACAACCTTTAAAGGATATGGACCAGAACAAGGATATGAATTTTTAAGAAAAGCTATTGTAGAAAATGAATATAAAAACTTAGGAATAGATATAGACGAAGTATTTGTATCAGATGGTGCAAAATGTGACTGTGGAAATATAGTAGACTTATTTTCAGAAAATAATAAAATAGCATTAACAGATCCAGTTTATCCTGTATATCTTGATACGAATGTAATGGCTGGAAGAGCTGGAAAATACATAGATAATAAATATGAAAAAATAATATATATGCCTTTAACAAAAGAAAATAATTTTATACCAAGTCTTCCAGAAGAAGTGCCAGATATAATATATTTATGTTTCCCTAACAATCCAACAGGGACTGTACTAAATAAAGAACAATTAAAAGTTTGGGTAGATTATGCAAAGGAAAACCATAGTATAATTATGTTTGACGCAGCATACTGTGAATTTATTTCAGAAAAAGATGTCCCAAAAAGTATATACGAAATAGAAGGCGCAAAAGAAGTTGCAATAGAATTTAAAAGCTTTTCAAAAACGGCTGGTTTCACAGGAATAAGATGTGCATATGCGATTGTACCTAAAGAGGTAATGGCATATGATAAAAATAATGAAAAAATAGGACTTAATAAATTATGGAATAGAAGGCAATGTACGAAATTTAACGGCGTATCATATATAACACAAAAAGGAGCAGAAGCGGTTTATACAGATGAAGGAAAAAGGGAAGTAAGAGAAAATATAGACTACTATATGAATAATGCAAAAATAATTTTAGAAGGCTTAAAAGCAAAAAATATCGAAGCATATGGAGGTGTAAACTCACCATATGTATGGCTTAAAACACCAGAAAACATGAAATCTTGGGACTTCTTTGATAAACTCTTAAAAGAAGCCAATGTTGTAGGAACACCAGGAGAAGGCTTTGGTCCAAGCGGAGAAGGATATTTTAGATTAACAGCTTTCGGAAGCAAAGAAAATACAATCGAAGCCATGGAAAGAATTAATAAAAACATGTAATAAATATAACAAAAAGTGGAAATACTTATATTGAGTTTTCAATCTGGGACGGTCCTTAAATGAAAAAATTTTTGGTTGGGGACGGTCCTTAATCAAAAATTTATGTTTATAAATATGCATATAAAAATTTTCAATTAAGGACCGTCCCAGATTGGAAAAATTGAATGGTTTGTACAAAAATATTGATATTTTAATGAAAATGTAATATAATTATGATAAATTTGCTAAAATACTGAAAGGAAGATGAAAAATGATAGGCTCAGGGTTAGATATAGGTATTGATTTAGGAACAGCAACAGTAGTTGCATGTGTTAAAGGAAAAGGAATCGTTTTAAGAGAACCCTCAGTTGTAGCAATTAATAAACAAACAAAAGAAGTACTTGCTGTTGGAAAAGATGCAAGGAAAATGATAGGTCGTACACCAAATAATATAGTAGCAATAAGACCACTTAGAGATGGTGTTATTTCAGATTTTTCAGCAACTTCAAAAATGCTAAAGTATTTTATAAACAAAGCATGTAGTAAAAATACTTTTGGCGGATTTAGAATGATGATATGTGTACCTTCACAAATTACAGAAGTCGAAAGAAGAGCAGTAATAGATGTTGCTATACAAGCAGGTGCTAAAAAGGCATATTTAATAGAAGAGCCAGTAGCAGCTGCTATTGGTGCAGGAATAGATATTGCTAAACCATGCGGAAATTTAGTAGTTGATGTAGGGGGAGGAACAACAGATATAGCCGTTATTTCAATTGGTGGGTCTGTCGTAAGTACATCTTTAAAAATTGCTGGAGATAAATTCGATAATAATATAATGAAATTTATTAAGAAAAAATACAATGTATTAATTGGTGAAAGAACAGCTGAGGAAATAAAAATGCAAATTGGATGTGTGTATCCGAGAAAAGAAGAAATTACAATGGAAGCAAGAGGAAGAAATTTAGATACAGGACTTCCAGTTACAATTACACTACGTTCTTCTGAAATTATGGATGCTTTAATAGAACCTGCAATTCAAATAGTAGAAGCAGTAAAAGGAGTTTTAGAAAAAACACCACCAGAACTTACAGCAGATATTAGTGATAGAGGTATATATATGACAGGTGGAGGAAGTTTATTATATGGACTAGACAAGCTTTTGCAAGAAAGAACAGGAATAAATGTAATGATTGCACAAGATGCTATTTCATGTGTAGCAATTGGTACAGGAAAAGCATTGGATAATTTAGATGCTTTAGACGCAAAATCAAGAAAGTAGGATTGTATATGAATAGAACAAAAAGAAAAATATTTGAAACGTCTATGAAACTTTTTGCTGAAAAAGGATATGATGCTACAAGTATAGAAGAAATTACAGCAGAAGTAGGAGTTGCTAAAGGCACATTATATTACCATTTTTCAAGCAAAGAAGAAATTTTCAATTTTTTAATAGAAGAAGGAATGAATTTATTAAAAAATAGTATAAAAATAAAAATAGACAAACAAAACAATTATATAGATAAATTAAGAGCAATTGTTTTGATACAAATAAAAATCATAGTCAAATATGAAAATTTTATGACAATAGTACTTAGTGAAATATGGGGAAATAGCCCGAGAAGCAAAACTTGCAAAAAATATTTAGATGAATATTTAGAAATAGTAAAATCAATAGTTGAAGAAGGAATAAAAGCAGAGGAAATAAAACCATACAATTCTGAAATACTTACATCTGAAATATTTGGACTTGCTTGTGCTTGCTTGTTACATAAAAAGAATGGTGAAATAAAAATTGAAGAAATATATAAAGAATTAGACCGTAGTTTTATTCAGAACTTGAGGAAGGGGAAATAGTAATGAATATTAATATTAAAATTCCAAAATTAAAATTTAGAAAAATAAAAATGGATACAGTAGAAAATCTTGAAAACATAGATTACGAAAAATTGATGAAAGAAAATTCTAAACAAAAAAGAACTGAACCATATGAAATGTATCATTATAAAACTGTAAAAGAATTTTTTACTGAAGCAATCCAAAAATATAATGATAGACCATGTATATTAGAAAAAACGGATCATAAAGAACCTTATAAAACATTTACATATGAAAGATTTGGAAATGATGTTATATCACTTGGAACAGCAATGGTTAAACTACTTAACTTAAAAGATGAAAAAACAATCATAATTGGAGAGACTCAATATGATTGGTATATTTCATATATGGCTTTACTTTGCGGAGCTGGAATTGCCGTACCAACAGACAGAGAATTACCACTTAATGAGTTGGAAAATGTAGTGAAAAGGTCAAGAGCAAAAGCTATAATATACTCACCTAAAAAAGCAGATGATATAAAGAAAATTAAAGAAAAAATTCCAGAAGTAGAATATTTTATTGAAATGAAATCAAATAAACCTTTAGAAGGAAAAGATGTTGGAATTAATTATTTAATAGAAAGTGGTAAAAAGATAATTGAATCTGGTGATAATTCTTTTATGGAAATAGAAATTGACCCAGAAGAATTTAAAATATTATTATTCACATCAGGAACTACATCTAATTCAAAAGGTGTAATGCTATGTAATAAAAACTTGGCAGAAAATATTAATGCTGTAAGTGCATATGTTAAATTATATCCAACAGATAGATTTTTCTCAGTTTTGCCATTACACCATACATATGAATCAACAATAGGATTTTTATTACCAATAGCAAATGGTTGCTCAATTGCAGTTTGCGAGGGGTTAAGATATATAGTTCCAAACTTACAAGAAGCAAAGCCAACAGCAGTTTTAACGGTTCCACTTCTTGTTGAAAGCATTTATAAGAAAATAAATGAAACAATAAAGAAAAGTCATAAAGAAAAAATAGTAAATTCAATGATACATGTTACAAATGCATTGAAAAATATAGGCTTTGACATAAAAAGAAAAGTATTCAAAGAAATACATGATAATTTAGGTGGAAATATAAGAATAATAGTTTCAGCAGCAGCTCCTATTGATAAAAAAGTAGGTAATTGGCTTGAAGATATAGGCATAATGTTCCTTCAAGGATATGGACTTACAGAAACAGCACCAATTGCAGCATTAACTCCAGAATATAAACCTATGATTGGTTCAGCAGGAAAAGCAATTGTGCAAGCTGAAATAAAAGTAGACAATCCAAATGAAAATGGAGAAGGAGAAATAATGATAAAATCTCCAACTTTAATGCTTGGATATTATGAAGATGAAAAAGCTACAAAAGAAGCAATAGAACCAGATGGATTCTTCCACTCAGGAGATATAGGATATATAGATGACGATGGATTTATTTATATAACAGGTAGAAGCAAAAATGTTATTGTAACACAAAATGGAAAAAATATATATCCAGAAGAAATAGAAATGATGCTTGAAAAAATACCGGAAATAAAAGAAGTAATGGTTTATGGGAAATCTCCAGAAGGTGAAGAGACAAAAAGAAAAGATGAAAAAGAATTAATTATTACTGCAAGAGTAATATTAGATAAAGATAAAATACAAGAACTTCATGG
>CALXZS010000026.1 GCA_944393305.1 uncultured Clostridia bacterium
GAGGTAGTCACCTCGACCATATTTAAAAAGAGCCTTTTAGAGTCTCTTTTTATTTTTTTACATTTCTTTATTTTTATTGCATAAATGTTATTTTTTATGATAATATTACGACATAAATTTAACTAGGAAAGTGAGTAATATGAGAAAAACCAAAAAGAGCACTAAATTATCAACCAAACATGGTGCTGAAAGATATCACAGTAGAATTCAAAATGTTGGAGATATAGATTCAAAATTAAAGCACATAAAAAAAATTGGTCATAATATGGACTGCTATTTTGGAGACTTTTATAAATATCTTTATGGAAAAAATGCAAAAAGTAATAATCTTATTGTTTATGAAGATAACTTGTATATTTTTGATAAAACTTTCAACTTCTTAATTACTACATATCCTGTACCTGACAAATTTATTCCAACAAAAAAATATTTTTTATCTAGTACTAAAAGAAATATAATTGAAAATATTTCCGATTATATAAATAAAGTTATCGTTATAAATTATTTTAATAAAAAAGTAACTGCAAAACTTTTGAATATGGAAATTATATTTAATAATGCTTACTTTACTGCGATAACATCTAACGGAGAATTACTTGAGTTTAGTTTTGATGATATATATGATTTTGTTTTAAGTAAAAATCCTAGGACTGATAAGTATTCTTTTCAAAACTTAGCTTTGAGTGAAACTTTAGCGAAGTTTTATTTAAAGAAGGATGTAATTATTTATATAAATGGTGCTTATATAAAAGCGAAAATTCTAAATAAATTTAAAATAAATAATGAACTATGGCTTAGGATTATTGAGAATGACTCTATTAGTTTCATAAATTCATCAGACATTTATGATATAAAAGTTTATAATTCTAAAACTGTCAATAATATTACTAATAGCGAAAATAAAGAAAATTTATACCTATTAAAGAAAAAATATTATAAATTTGTTTTAAGGCTTAATGAGATTATAACTGTTAATCAAAATATTAAGTATATTGCTGAACATTTTAATGTTTATGAATTAAAAAATCAAAATATTGTTCATTCCACTTTAGGTAATGGAAAAATTTCAAACTTTATCTTTGATACTGTCATCGTTGATTTTGATAACGGAGAAAGTGAAAGTTTTATTTTTCCAGATTGTTTTGAAAATAATTTATTAAAACTTACCTGTTTAGACGCTCGTAGTTTAATTTCTAATAGTAAAATGGAAAGTTACATATTGAGTCTAAATTCTGAAAAAGATAAATTAGAAAAGTGGCTTTTAAATATAGAACCTCAAATGAAATTAGAAGAAATTAATTTTGAATTAACTAGAGTAAAAAGTGTGGATGAAATAGATTGTTTGATTGATGAAAAAGGAAAAATAGAAAGACATCTAAATAAATATAGTTCAAAAAATTCAAATTCTATTTGTGCTCAAACAACCTCAGATAAAAAAATCACTAATCCCGTTATTAAACAAATTAAAGATTTAAAATTCAAAAATTTGCAGGAGCCTTTTATTGATTTATTTTTAAATAAGGAAGTTATAATTTTTTGCAAAGAAAGAAAATTTAAGACTAAAATCTTAAACAAGTTATATATAAATAAAGATTTGTGGATTAGAGTAAAAAGTTCTTCATCTTTTGAATTTATTAAAGTTTCTGATATATATGATATAAAATTATCTTTAGATTATATCACTGAAAAAGATGTCATCTATCCTAGACTTGAACGTTTAAATCATCTTAGAAGGAAAATCAATTCAACCATTATTTTAGTTTGTGAATTAGAATCTCTAGTTCAAAATCTTGATATGATAGCGAATAAGTTATATGTATTAGGTGTTAAAAATATTCCTATAAATTCTCCTTCTTTTGGAAGAGGCATTTTAAGTAATTTTATTGAAAACCAAATAATTGTTGATTTTGCTAATGGATTTACTAAAATTTTTACTTTTCCCTATTGTTTTTACACAGATATCTTAGCTTTAAATACGACTAGGAGAAAGTCTAAAATTGCAGAAGAGCAATTAGAAAATGCAAAAAATTCTTATTTGACGGAACTTGAATACCACAAAAATGTTTTAGAGTTGACTAAGATTAAATATAATCTTGAAGAGGTAAGTATTGCATTGTCTAACTGTGAAGATGGTATGTATGAAAAGCTTTTGAAGAAAAAATGTGCTCTTGAGAAAAAATATTATAAGAAAAAACTATTCAAATAGATGATAGCACTTAGTATGTTTTCCCCACTTTCTGCAAGACAAAATAAAAAAGAAATATTGGCTTAAAAAAAAGTTCCCACATACAATAAATTATGTGGGAATTTTTTTAAAAGAAGTATTTAACCTACTGCACATTCTTAATTTTATACTTTTTAATAAATTTGTTATTATAATATTTATCATATTTCTGCATATACCTTACAAAATTCATTTGGATAATGAACTTTATAATATGTTATTTTAAAAGCATTTATTGTATTTGAAACTAAATTTGCTTTTGAAAAAGCATATTTTATTTTTTCACAAGATTTAATATACCATTCATGTATATTATGGTTTTTCATAATATTTTTATATTCTTCCCAATGTGGTTCTTTATTACAACTAGGTTTACCTTTTCTTACTGTCTCCATTATTTCATATGCTATCTTAGGTTCAACTCCGCCTTTTATTAAGTCATTCATTATATCATCTCTACAACTAATAATTTCATTTAATGTTGCAATTCCATTTTTTATTAAATACTGTGCATTATTAGTCCATAGACCTATCCCATAATGAAGTCCGATTATCTTAATTAGTTCATCAAATGTAGTTGGTCTTGTTTCTAATATTACATTTCTAACAAAATTTGAACTAAAATAAGGAATATCTAATGTATCAGCTGAACACATTGTTTTTAATGTTTCTTTATCCTCAAAATCTATTGTAGATGGGTCTATATCTGTTAGTTCTTGTAATTTATGTAATATTGTAGGTGTATTGTGAGCTAATATATCTAATTTTAATAAGTTCATATCTATTGAGTGGTAGTCAAAATGTGTTGTTACAATATTTGAATTAGACCCATCTTTTGTGTGTTGTACTGGTGTAAACTCATATATTTCTCTATCCTTAGGAACTATTATAACCCCACCAGGGTGTTGGCCTGTTGTTGTTTTAATTCCTACAAGTCCTTGTGCAAGTGTTTTTATTTCCATATCATTAAGTTTCTTATTTTTATCTTCATAATACTTTTTTACATATTCATAGGCTGTTTTATCTGCTATTGTTCCTATTATTCCAGCTTTAATTGTTGTTGCACCTTTTAGTATTTCTTTTACATATTCTTGTGCTTTCTTTTGATAATCATAAGCAAAATTCAAGTCAAAATCTGGTTCTCTATCTCCATTAAAACTCGCAAATGTTTCAAAAGGTATATTATATTTAATAGGGTCAACCTCTGTTATACCAATACAATATGCGACAAGTGATGAACTAGCCGCACCTCTATTTCCAACTATGTAACCATCTTCATTTGATTTTTTTACTAATTTTTGAGCTATCATATATAAGGTAGCAAAATTATTTTCTATTATTGATTTTAGTTCTTTATCTAATCTTTTTTGTACCTCTAATGGTAATGGGTTTCCATATATTTTATATGCACTATTATATGCTAGGTCTTTAATTTCAATTTCAGCATTTTCAATATGTGGATAGCATTTTTCATCTAATATAGGTTTTATTTTTTTACACATATCTGCTATTTTATTTGTATTTGTTACAACTATTTCATAGGCTTTGTCTTGTCCCAAATATTCAAATTCTTTTAACATTTCCTCCGTTGTTCTAAAATATAATTGTGGTTGATTATCTGCATCATCATATCCTTGTTTTGCTTGTAATATTCTTCTATATATCACATCTCCCTTATTTAAGAAGTGAGTGTCACTTGTGGCAACAACTGGCTTATTTAGTTTTTCTCCTAATTCTACTATTTTAATATTTATATCTTGTAGCGCTTCTAAATCTTTAACATTACCATCTATCATCATATACATATTATTGCTAATTGGTTGTACTTCTAAATAGTCATAGTAACCAGCAATTTTTTCTATTTCTTCTTCTGACTTTCCATCTAAAATAGCTCTATATACCTCACCTTTATAGCAAGAACTTCCTATTAACAAGCCCTCTATATTTTGATTTAGTATGTTTTTAGGTAATATAGGTTTATTATAAAAGTAATCTACGTGAGAAAAAGAAACAAGTTTATATAAATTTTTTAGTCCAGGTTTATTTCGTGCTAAAATACTCATATGATAAATAGTGTCTTTTATATTATTAGTAGGTACAAAATATGCTTCCATACCATAAATTACTTTAAATTCCTTATCATTTGTCTTTTCCAAATACCTTTGAGCTTTTGGAAATGCTTGTACTGTTCCGGTGGTCTGTTATGGCTAATGCCTTCATTCCACATTGTTTAGCTTTTCTTATATAATCTTCAATATCTGTTATTCCATCCATTTGGCTCATATTTGTATGTAAAAGTAATTCCACTCTTTCCATCTTTTTATTTTACTTTCCTTTCAAACTTTACTTAGCTTTAAGTGAAGCTTTGGCAAATTTTTATATTATTTTATCAAATTCATCACATAGTCCTAAAATATATTCATACTTTTTTAATTTTTGTTTCCAACTGTCTTTAATACTTTCTATACCATAATAGATTCCCAATAATCCTCCCGTACAAGCTGCTATTGTATCTGTATCTTCTCCTAAATTTACTGCTTCAAGTATAGCACTATTATAATCATTTGAGTTAAGAAATACCCACATTGCCGCTTCTAATGTGCTTACTATATAACCGCTTGATGATATATCTTCTTCTTCTACTTTCTGTATATTATCTTTTAAAATTCTATTAAATCTATCTATAGTATTTTGACTAAAAATACTATAATCAATTTTTTGCACATTTTTGTATGCTTCTAATTTATCTTTTCCTTTTAGCAATTCTAATGAAAACATAACATATATATAACATCCTAAAATACTAATCTCATGTGCATGAGTTATTGATGATACTTTTTTTACTATATTATAAATTTCTTTATCATCCACAATCTTTTTATTATAAATATAATATGCAATAGGCAATATTCTCATAAGAGACCCGTTACCATTACTATATTCATCAGTTTCTCCACAGTTACAAGCATCATCTTGTTTCTGTTCAAATTTAGCTAATGCTTGTAATGTAGTTCTTCCTATATCGAATGTTTCATTTGTTGCAGTATATTCTGCATTTCTAAACCATTTCAAAAACCTGCTAGCTATATCATTACAATTTATTATTTTTGTAGTTATAATACTATCAATAGTTGCAAGTGTCATTGATGTATCATCTGACCAAGTTCCTGCTGGTACATAATATGAGCCATTTCCTATCATAGTTATTATTGGAAATTTTTTCAAAATTTCTCTTGACTTAAATTCTGCTGGCACTCCCAATGCATCCCCTATCGCTAAACCAATTATTCCGTTTTTTGACTTTTTATTTTCCATTATTTTATATCCTCCTTCTATTTTAGCAATATAATTTTGTATAATCTGGCATTTCGATATTTTGATTAAGTTTTTTATACTTGGGGAACCATGATGGAGCATAATTATTGTATTTATAATTTTGATCATTCCATAGCCATACACCTGCTTGCCAATGTGTTTCTCTAGTTCCTGTTTCATATCTTGTTTTTAGTACTTTTATTAAATTATCTATTTCTTCTTTAGTTAATTCTCTAGGTTTTGGTTCTAAGTATTCAGGTTTTTCATATAGTATACCAATTTCTTCTCCTTGTGGTGTTCTATAAATAAAATGAGGTGTTTTTTCTTGATCTTGTTTAGTATACATCCTAGCACCGTAAGTCCCAATAAGTCATATCTTTTTCTACATCTGCTATATTGGGAATAAAGTATTTTTCTGTACCTTCATATTTTTTAAATAAGTCTGGGTATTTTCGTGTTTGTTTTTTATCTAGTTTAAAAAATCGTTTATTTTCTTTTTTTAATAAACCTTTTAATTTTTGTATGTCTTTTACTGTTACAAATGTGTTTAAAAATTCTTCTAAGTCAGTTCGCTGTTTAAGTTCTAAATTTTCAAAAGTATCAACATATTCAGCAGACAATAGACTTATTGTTACTTGTCTTTTTCCGTCATCATAGTTAAAGTGTGGTATGTCATAAAATTCACACCCTTTGCATACTGTTACTATTGCTTTTAATTTTGTTTTCCCTACTATTATTTCTTCATTTTGCATAGAATCCATTTTTCACTTCCTCAAATTTTCTAATATCGTAGTTGTATCTTAATTTACATGTTCCAGTCTTTTCTTTATTGTTATATATGTCTAAATTAAATATTCCATTTTCGTTTGTGTAATTTAATACTATATAATTGTTCACATACTTATTAATTTTATCTATGTTATCTAATTCTTTCGGTGTTAAGCATTTAAATTTATTGTTATATTGTTTTTTTAAATCTATGCCAGCCACTATAATAATAGGACAATTTAGTTTTTGGCTTATTGGGTTTAGTCTTTTTATTAGCTTCACACTTTCTCTTATATATCTTTTTTCTTCTTTGCATTTCATTTCTTTATTTAAAGGAAATACATCAAGCACTACTAAAGTCATAATATCTTCACGGTCTGCATAACAATTTGCCCATTTATCTACAAGTTTTGCTACATTCCTTATATTATATAAGTCAAGTTCTTGCTCTATTATTGTTGGTAATCTTTTGGTAACTTCTATTAAATCAACCGTCGCTTGTCCTATTTGTTGCAACTCTTGTTTAGTGTATTGATCTTTTACATCCCATTTTTTATAATTTACACCTGCATTATTTACAAAAAGTCTTTTTATTAGGTATTCTTTTTTAGGACTTACTACTTCTAAAACATCATACTCTTGCCCTAAACATATATTGTTAGCAATATCTCCACTTAGCATATTTGCAAAGCCAATACCTGTTAATACAGTTACACCAGCTTTGTTTAAGTCTATTAAATTGTCTAAACTTTTAAAACCTGTTTTTATCAATCTTTGTCTCCTTCATTTTTAATTTGCTGTTATATTTTATAACATTTTTACTATTCTAATTATATTGTTTTTATTTTGTAACATCAACGTCCATGGTCACGTATTGTATTGCTTAGAGTATTTTTTTATTTTTATATTTACTTTTTAAATCATTTTAAGTTAGAATAGTATTAGGTGAATATTTATGATAGAAAATTTATCAAAATCAAAATATTGTAAAGGAGTTCAATGTCATAAAATATTATGGCTTGACAAATATAAACCAGAAACTAAAGTAGAAACTGCTAGAAAATCTGTTTTAGAAAATGGTACTAAAGTAGGACTTTTGGCAAAAGGTTTATTAGGAAAATATATAGATGTGCCTTATAACAAAGACCTTTCTATAATGATAAATATAACTAATGAATTAATGAAAGAAAAGCCTAATATAATAACAGAAGCATCTTTTGAATATAATCATAATTTTTGTAGTGTGGATATTTTAAAGAATGACTTAGATGGTGTAGAGTTGTATGAAGTAAAAAGTTCTACAGATATATCAAATATTTATATAGATGATATTTCTTATCAGTATTATGTTTTAACTAAATTAAACTTAAATGTAAAAAAAGCTTGCCTTGTTTATATAAATAAAGACTACATAAGATATGGCGAATTAGATATTCATCAGTTATTTCACATTGAAGATGTAACTAATATTGTTCAATCTAATTTAAAAAATGTGGAAGCAAATATTGAAAGTATAAATGATTTTATGAATACTTATGGGCAAAATAATGAGCCCAATATTAAATTAGGCAATTATTGTTTTAAGCCTTATCTATGTAATTACTGGAATTATTGTTCAAAAGATTTGCCTCATCAAAATGTTTTTGATATTGTAAGAATGCATTATTCCAAGAAACTTGATTATTATAATTCTAATGTAATAAGTTTTGAAGATTTAAGCAAACAAGATATGAATAAAACTTATTTGGAACAAATAGATTTTGAATTAAACAATTTAAAACCTAAAATTAATAAGGATGCTATTAAAAAAATTATGGATTCTCTTGTTTATCCATTATACTTTATAGATTTTGAGACATTTCAGCTAGCTGTTCCTGAATATGATGGAACCAAACCTTATCAACAGCTTCCATTTCAATATTCACTACATATTATTAAAGATGAGAGTTCTAAAGTAAAACATAAAGAATTTTTAGCTGAGATAGATGATAAAGATTTTATTAGGCATTTTGCTGAAAGCATGATTAAAGACATTCCTGACAATGGTAGTGTTATTATATATAATAAAAGTTTTGAACCTGCAAGATTAAACGAAATTGCTAGAATGTACCCTGATCTAGCTGATGAACTTCAAAGAATAATTAGTCAAATGGTTGATTTTTTAGAGCCATTTAAAAGCAGAGATTTTTATATGAAAGAATTTGAAGGTTCAGCATCTATAAAGAAAGTTCTTCCTGCTTTATACCCTAATGATTCTGATTTAGACTATCATGCTCTACCTGTTGTACATAATGGTGAAGAAGCCTCAGATACTTTTTTAAGCCTAAGAGGTAAAAGTAGAGAGGAACAAGAAAAATTACGAAATGGTCTTTTGGTTTATTGCAAGTTAGATACTTTGGCTATGGTTAAAATATGGCAAAAATTTAAGGAAATATTGGAGGAATAGTGTATGAGTAATAATAAGGAAAAAGAAGATAATAGAAAAGAAGCAATTTTAATTAATAAAATGTATACTGGCAGTTATTTAAGTAATAGTAATACTGGGCACGAAACAATTAATTTTTTAAAGGCTGATGATGGTTCTAAATATATATATATAACTCCTTATGGAGATTATAATAATAGAGATTACAAAATCAAATATGTATTATTGACAGGTCCTCAAATAAATAAACAATATCAAATAATTGCTATGGTTGAAGTTGAGGACAATGATAAATATCAGGATAATGATTACAGCTATCATAACCTTTTAATTAAGTTAAAAGGTGAAAAGAAAAATCTAAAAGATAATCTAATATCTTATAATAAAAAATTGAAAATTCATGAAAGGCAAGCTCAAAATTTAAAATATGGTGGCCAATATTTATACGACATTTTTAAAGACAATAAAGGTAATGATACCGCAATATATGCTACTTTTAAAGTTAATAATATATATATACCTAAAGAAGACATTATAGTTAGATTAAATGATGATGAAAAAGGAATATATATAAAAGGTAAAAAGAAATTTTCAATAAACCTTACATTAGGTCAAAGAGGCATTAAATATATAGAAGATAATGATTACAAAAATTTAAAAAAATATCTTGAATTATCTAAATTATCCAAATTATGGGATAGTCCATATAATACTCCAAAAGCAGTAAGTACTGAAGATTCATCTAACAATAACGACAATTTTAGTTTTATAAATTTAATACATGGTGAAAATAATGAGTATGCCTACAGCAGTATGCTTGCATATTACTTTGCTCTTGAATCTAATGGTCGTTTATTATTTCAAGAATTTTTTAATGATAAATTTCCTGATAATAATATAGAATTCATTAATGTATTTCAAGAACACTATCTTCCTAATAGAAGCAGACCTGATATAGTTTTTGAGGGAAAAAATGAAAATGGACAAGTAATAATTGAAAATAAGATCAAATCTGGCATAAATGGTAAACAATTAACTAAATATAAAAAAGGATTAATTTTTGTCCCTAATTATAATGAAAATTTAATAAAAAATAATCCTGAATTTATAAACAATAATTCGAATTTTAAAATTATAACATATAGGGAATTACTAGATTTTTTTGAAGATTCCAAAATTTCTAACTATTTAGAAAAAAAACCAAACGCCAAGAAATATTTTGAAGATTTTAAAAGTGCATTAAGAATTCAATCTAGAGATAAAGGCGAAATTGAAATTAATAAATTTAATCTTCTCTTATCAAAAACTAAAAAAAATAATTACCAAGTTTATGTGCTTAAAATACCTACTAACAGTAAGAAATTTAAATACAAGTATTTTGTTGGTGTTTCAAATTATTTTTCTGCACATGAGGAAGAAATTAAAAAATTTTTAAACTCCAAGAACCCAAAGCAAGTAAACAATATTTCACCCAATATGGAAGAATTAAAAAATATTAAATATTTGCGAAACGCCTTTAAATTAAAAGAATATATTGATGGCAGAATTAAGAGTAACAATAAAATTGACTTAGATAAAAATGACTTGCAAAAATTATTAGATAAAACCTATATGCAAGCATTAAAAGAACAATCAATTAGCAGTAGTGAAAATAAAGATTAATACATAAAAACAAATGAAAGGACACACTATGGATTTATATAAAAGAAATGGAAATATATTATATATCTTAAATGTATTAAAAAAATATACTGATGCTGACCATATTTTATCTATTTCTATGTTAAAAGAAAAAATCAAAGAAGAATATGATCAAGACATTGATTCAAGAACTATTCGTAGAATTATCAATTTATTAAAAGAAGAATTTGGCTATGACATAAGTACTTATAATGATAATAACAAAGGCTACTATATTTCTAATGACCCTGAAACTGATTTTGAACCCGGAGAAATACGAGCTATAATTGATACTTTTAGCTATTCAAGTTTTATAGAGACAAATTTAGCAAATGGAATAATTAATAAATGTAGAAAATTGCAAAATGTTTATGAAAATGAAAAGATAAAAAATTATAAAGTCTATTCTCCTAAAGGTACAACTAATAATGCAGAAGTTATTAAAAATATAGAAGATATTTCAAACAGTATTGTTAATAAAAATAAAATTTATTTTGAGTATTGGAAGTATTGTATAGTTGGAGATAAAATTCAAAAAGAAATTGTTAGCAAACCTGTTGTATCTCCTTATGCTATTGTTTATGATAAACAACAG
>CALXZS010000027.1 GCA_944393305.1 uncultured Clostridia bacterium
AATGCTATTACTTATTAAAAGGAGGTGAGAAAAATGATTTTTGGGAAAATAATGAAATATGGCAATGCTGAATTAAATGCTCAAGCGAAAGAAATGTTAGCAGTTAAGCCACAACTCAGAAATTTATTTTGGGAAACTACGCTTAGATGTAATGCAAATTGTAAACATTGTGGAAGTCGTGCTGGTGGAAATATTAATGCACATGAAGATTTGAAAACAGATGAAATAAAAAAAGTGTTCAAGGAAATTGCCGACAGATACGACGCAAACAGCATATTGTTAAGTATAACTGGCGGAGAACCTCTAATAAGAGAAGATTTATTCGAAGTTATGCAATATGCATATGACCTTGGTTTCCACCATTGGGGAATGACTTCAAATGGTCTCTTAATTAATGATGATATTATTGAAAACATGAAGAAAACTGGTATGTCAACTATTTCCATAAGTATTGATGGGATTGAAAAAACTCATGATAATCTTAGAGGTATTCCAGGAGCATACAAAAAAACAATAGAAAATATTAAGAAACTAAAGGAAGCTAATTTTCTAAAGTCTTTGCAAGTTACAACTGTCATCACAAAAAAGTCAATAAATGAACTTGAAAAGCTGTATGAAGAAATGAAAGAATTAAACATTGATTCTTGGAGAGTTGTGAATATAGAGCCTATTGGACGAGCGAAAGATAATGCAGATTTATATTTAGACAAAGATGACTATATTAATTTATTGAACTTCATTAAAAATAAGAGAAAAAAATCAAAGTTTGAAGTAACTTATGGATGTTCTCATTATTTAGGAATGAATTATGAAATGGATGTAAGGGACCAATTCTTCTCATGCCAATCAGGTTACCAAATTGCTAGTATATTACATAATGGAGATATATTCGTTTGCCCCAATGTTGAAAGACACGAAGAATTAATTCAAGGCAATGTTCGTAAAGATTCTTTTTGTGATGTATGGGAAAATGAGTTTAAAGTATTTAGAGACAGAACTAATTATAAATATGATAAATGTGCTAATTGTGAAGATTGGAAATACTGCCAAGGGGATTCTCTACACACATGGGATTTTGTTAATAAAAAACCACGTCTATGTATAAATAAAATGATAAATTAAGGAGTAATGAATTATGAAAAAGTTATTGAAAAAAATGAAGAAAACACTTATTGCAACAGTTATGAGTATTGGTGGGCTTACTACATCATCTTTTGGAACTAATGGTCCAGGAATACCACCACCAGTAACGCCACTATATGGGCCACCATCAGATCCAATAATAGCCCCTAATGTATTTCTATTCTTTAGAATAATTTCAGCTTTAATTATTTTTCTTATCGGTTTAGGAATTTTATTAAATAAGAAAATATCTAAAAAAGCTAAAATTATTATTACTATTATTATTATAATACTACTAATTTTATTAATGATTTTTATACCAAATATTGTAATTAATTTTATGAAAGGAACATGATATGATTAACACTGAAAACAATCCAGAATATTTGAACTCTTTTTTGCAATATTCTTTAACATATAAAAATAAATCACCGGAATCTGTAAATCAATATAATTGTGATTTAACTATGTTTTTAAGATATATGAAGTACCACTTTCATTTGACTAATGAAAAGGAATTTAATAACATAAAAATAAAAGACTTTACTTTAGATGAACTAAGTAAAATTAAACAAGAAGATATTCATGCATTTATTTCCTATCTTTCTATTAATAGAAAATGTGGTCCTGCCACATGTGCTAGAAAAATATCTACAATTAGAATATTTTTTAAATATTTAACAATAACTGAAAAATTACTTGAAGATAACCCAGCACAAAACTTAGAAACGCCTAAATTAAATAAAAGACTGCCAAAATATCTTACTCTTGAAGATAGCCAGAAATTATTGAATGAAACTTATGCAGATGAAAATAATGAAAATAAAGAAAGAGATTTTGCAATTATTACCTTATTTTTAAATTGTGGTTTACGTTTGTCTGAACTTGTTGGAATAAATATTGCAGATATTAAATTTGATGATCAAAAGATGACAGTTATAGGTAAAGGAAATAAAGAACGTTCAATTTACTTAAATAAAGCTTGTATAAACGCAATTAAAGCATATCTTGAAGTTAGACCTAAAGAAGGTGTTAAAAAAGATAAAAAAGATTCAGATAAGGCATTGTTTTTGAGTAGTTATAGACAGAGAATTAGTAAACGTACTGTTGAAAATATTGTATCCAGAGAATTAACAAGAGCTGGTTTGGATACAACTAAATATTCAACTCATAAATTGAGACATACAGCTGCAACTCTAATGTATAAATATGGTGAAGTAGATATTAGAGCCCTTCAAGAACTTTTAGGACATCAAAGTATATCTACAACTGAAATATATACTCATGTAGACAATGAACAAGTAAGGACAGCTGTTGAAAGCAATCCCCTATCTCAATTTAAAGCAAAATAAGGCATTATTATTCATAATTTTGCTAGTAGTTACTGATATAATTATAGTATTCATATATGAAATGCGATATATATAAATTTTAGATAAGTGTAATAAATAAGTATTACACTTATTTTTATGTAAAATCATATTATATACTATAATATGAAAGGAGGTATATGAAGTTTAAAGATTTAAAAATTGGTTTTGCATTAACTGGTTCTTTTTGTACTTTTTCAAAAACAATTCCTAAAATTAAAGAATTAGTTGATGAAGGAGCAAAAGTCTTACCTATCATGTCTTTTAATGCATATAATTTAGATACTAAATTTGGAAAAGCAAAAGACTTTATTGCTCAAATTGAGGATATTACTGGAAATGAAATTATTCATACTATACAAGGGGCTGAACCTATTGGACCTAAAAAATTAACAGATATTATGATAATAGCTCCTACAACAGGAAATACAATTGCGAAACTTGCAAATGGTATAACTGATACTCCTGTTACAATGGCTGCTAAATCTCATTTAAGAAATGAAAATCCTTTGATTATAGCCATTTCAACAAATGATGCGTTAAGTGGTAGTGCGAAAAACATTGGTACATTATTAAATAAAAAGAATTTCTATTTTGTTCCTTTTTGTCAAGATAACCCTATAACAAAACCAAGATCAATTGTTTTTGATGAAAATTATATTATAAAAACAATTGAATATGCTATTAAAGGTGAACAAATTGAACCCATTATTTTATGAATATAATTAATATAAGCGTATATTTAAATTTCTTTTTTAAATATACGCTTTATTATTATTTTTCTTTTTTTACTTTTTTAACTTTCTTTTCGATTTGTTTTTCTATTTTCTGATACTCCCCTACTCTAGAAATAATTGAAAAGCTTTCGAAAATAGATATTAGTTCTACTATCATAAGTATTGCTCCACAACACATTGTAAGTAATGCTAATGATTCAAATGGGTTGATTAATATTACAGCACCTAAAAGAGCATTGATTATTGACATAGCTAGTAGTATTCCCCAATGACTGTCATAAATATCTCTAATATTTAAAGCAATTTGAAGTTTGAATATACTATCTACAACAATCCAAATACCTAATATGATAGGTAAAAAACTACTTATTGTATTGTAGTTACATACCAATAAAAATCCTAAAATGATATAGATTATAGCTTGTGCTAATTCACTACTAAAAAATCTGTATTCATTTTTTATTGAAAAGTATGATACCAAATGTACTAGTCCGTCAATTACTAAAAGAATTCCAAATATCATCATAAGTGCATTAATTGTGCTGATTGGCTTAATAAACATAAATAAGCCAAATACTAATAATATAATAGACATTATAATAGAATTTCTACCTAATTTTCTAATATATTTTTCCATATCTATTCCTCCTTTGTTTATTTTACTATTATCTTAACACAATAAAAATTTTTTGTGAATAGTTATTGTAAAAATTTTTTTATGTGTTTTAAATATGCAAATATAAAGCCATTTAAATTCCCATCCATAACACTTTGTACGTCTCCTACTTCATAATTCGTTCTATGGTCTTTTACAAGTGTATATGGACAAAATACATATGAACGTATTTGACTTCCCCATGCAATTTCCATCTGAACACCTTTTAAGTCTTCTATTTTTTCTTTATTTGCTTGTTCTTTTAATGCTAATAACTTAGATTTTAACATTTTCATAGCAGTATCTCTATTTTGAAATTGACTTCTTTCAGTTTGGCAAGCAACAACAATACCTGTTGGAATGTGAGTTAGTCTTACAGCTGATGAAGTTTTATTTATGTGTTGACCTCCTGCACCTGAAGCCCTATATACATCCATTTTTATATCATCTGGATTTATGTATACATCTTCATCATCATTGATTTCTGGTAGAACTTCTACTGAAGCAAATGATGTGTGTCTCCTTCCCCCACTATCAAATGGAGAAATTCTTACAAGTCTATGAACACCATGTTCACTTTTTAAATATCCATACGCATATGCACCAGAAACTAAAAATGTAACACTTTTTATTCCTGCTTCTTCACCATCTAATAAATCTAATTCTTCTACTTTAAAATTGTTGGCATTTGCCCATCTTGTATACATTCTATATAACATTTCTGCCCAATCTTGAGCTTCTGTTCCCCCTGCTCCTGGATGAATTGTTATAATAGCATTATTTTCATCATATTTATCAGATAATAATGTAGATATTTCCAATTCGTCAACTTCTTTTTCTATACTAATTAAATTATCATTTATTTCTCTTTCTAAATCACTATCTTTTTCTTCTGAAACTAATTCAAGCATTTCTGATAATGTATTTACTTCTTTTTCAATATTTTTATATGAAGTTATTTTCTTTTTTATATTATTTATTTTTGATAATGTTTTAGCCATATTATTTGCATCATTCCAAAAATCTTGCTTTGTTGTTTGTTCTTCTAATGCCAAGAGTTCTGTTTCTAATTTATCAATAGAAAGCGATTCGCCTATTTCTCCAATTTTATTTTTTATTGTTTCAATTTGTTTTGATGTTTCTTCTAAATCAAACATTTATTTTTCTCCTATTTTTGTATTATCTTTTACAATTATACACTGCTTTATATAAAATTGCAATTGCAAAATTTATTGAATTATCTAAATAATAATGTTATTATATTTTTGTAAAGGAGATGTGTATAAGATGGATAAAAATATTTTTACTAAATTTGTTGATAATTTTAAAAATGAAATTACAAATAATATGGTTTTAAAAGACGCAATTTATCAAGAAGAATTTAGCGGTAATTTTATAAAGATTACCAATTGTTTTAAGCAAATAGAATATACTAAGGATTTAATTGATAATAATGATTTTTATATAAATTACAGTAATCTTGCATTAATGTATAATGGTAATCCTAATATTTTAATTCATATTCTATTAAATGCAGTATTTTTTAATTTTAATTTAACTTTATATGCTGATTCTTACTTAAAATTTCAGGCATGTGTTACTCAAATAGCCAAAGTTTTACTTGAAGAATATAATATGAAATTGAATATACAAATAATTGATAATAAAAGAGAACAACATATAAAAGATAACCAAAATACTTTTGATAAGATTATTTATGTTGGCGATTATTTTAATTTTAAAAATCTTCAATATTATATAACTACAACAATGCAATTCTCTTCTTATGGACATATTAAAGTATATGCCGGTGACTCAAATATTGATTCAGAACTTACTAAATTTGCGTATATGAATAATATTGAGCTAGAAATATATGAAAATTTTGACGAGTTTTTTGCTGAATTGAATAATGATGATGATATTATATGCCTAGATAAAGAAAAATTAAGTCTGTTAGAAAAATTAGACTCCCCTACCCTACATATATATAATTTAGAGAAACTAAAATCCGGTTATATATGTCAATTTAGTTTAAATCACTAGACTTGTTTACATAAATGTGATATAATATATATTAGCTTATTTAATAAATAATTAAGGGGGTTATTTTGAAAAAATTAGAAGAAATATTTGAAATACCAGAATTATCTTTTTTTATTGAACCAATGGAATTAAATTTTTTTATTGATAGTAAAAATGTAGCAAAAGTTAGTGAAAAAATAATGGAGTCCATAGAAAATTCTAACTACTTTATAATAGCTTCAGACATTGACAAGATATATGATTCGTCAAACTATGAATCAATTACAGCTACTAATGCATCAATAGTAAAAAAGGTATTGTTGAGTTTAAATAGTAGAGTTGTGTCACCAGAGTTGCTCTTATTATTCTATGGTAATTTAGCCCAAAGATATTTGCATTGTTTAAATAATAATATCTCTGCTGAAATTGTATATTTGAATGGACATATATATACATTTAATGATGGAAAAATTATTCCATCTAAGCATGCTAATTTAACAATTCCAGAATTAAAAAAGAGTTTAGCTAACGGAATATTAATTGCAAATAAAGAATTAAAACCTTTATTTTCTAAGTATCCAAACATAGAAATTGTTGGAGAATATCTAGAGAGAGGAAAAAGCAGTAACAATAAAATACATGAATTGAAAATAAGTAAGAAAAATATAACAGATTCATTATCTTCAAAAGAGTTATATGATTGCTTTAGTGCAGATGAAATTGCCAACTTATTTTCTGAAAGATATATTTCAAAAAGTAATTTACTTAAAGCGATTTCATTAAAAAATATTGAAGAAAGCAAAGTTTTAGAATTAATGCAAAAAGGCATATTATCTAGTGAAGAAGTTTTAAAGAAATATTATAAATCTTCTAGTTTTAAAGATGTAGCACATAAGGATAAAACTAAAGCGGAATCTAAAATCCTACTTTATTCAATGGGATTAGCTGATATACAAGATATTGAATCTACTTCTGAAAAAATATCTCAAAGACCTAAGATAAGTTCTGAATATTTTAAGAAAGTTGCACATAAATTCACACCAAATATGATTGGAGAACTATTAACTCACTATGTTCTTACATATGATGAATCTATTACTTTTTTACAAACTTTAGAAGATGAAAAGATTATTACTCATGAGCAAAATTCTTATTTTGAAAAATTGATGGAAGATTTTAAAACTAATCAATTACTAAATGAGTCAACAATGGAAAGTTTGCCTACAAATAGTGAGCATAAAGCAATTCCTACATATAAGGCTGGAATTACAATTGACCCTAAATTAAGAATGAGATATTTAGAAAGCATTGGTACAGTTAAAAGAATTTTAGTTAAAGGTCGTAGATTGCTAAGTGATAATTCTACAAGTAATAAAAAGAATTCAATTGATGGTTATGAGTTGCTTATTTTACCAGATAAAAGAATAGCTGTTCTTGAAAAGTTTTATGAAACAACTCAAGATAAGTCTGGAAAAGTCGTATACAGAAAAAATAAAGATGGTTTACTTATTCCAGCAATTTCAAATGCAACTTATATAATTCCTATTGGACTTGCTAAAGAACTAACTGAAACTAAAAACAAAAAGGATCTATTACAATTACCTTATGTTAGAAGATGCTTTCATGTTGGAAATTGGGTTGAAATACTTCAAGAAAGAATGCAAAATGTAAATCCAGATATTGAATTCGATAAAGCTAATACAGATAAATGGCAATTAAGAATATCTGAAAATTATGAAAAAAATAGACAAAAACGTGAAGATAGATAAAAGTCATCAAACAGTAGATGACTTTTATTTTCTCTTCCACACCAAATTGGATAGCCAATAAGTACAGTATCGTAACTATCCCAATTATCTACTGTTGTAGATACTAGTCAAGTTTACTCCACTTGAAATTTCATTCATATCTACTTCCTGAGAAACTGAACCATTTGCAGTATTTTGTGTTACCATAATTGTACCACCTTCTATATTTTCTTCTTCTTCATCAGTTATTTCATTACCATTTTCGTCAACATACACAATTCTATATCCCTCATAATTATTTGAAATATAATCTATAAATCCCTGTACTTTATCTTCTCCAATATAAAAGCCTTTCCCTGTTTCTAAAATATTAGTTATTAGGTAACCTTTATCTGTCAATGACACACTTATGTTCTCTACTCCAAGCATAGGAATATTTACACTTATACTTACTGATTGAGTAAAATAATCGCCTGTATATCTTCCGTTATCATTATAAATATTTTCTAAACTTCTATCATCAAATAACATCTGCAAAATTAATTCATCATCTATATTATAAAATTCAACTTCTGCAAACTGCCTTTCTCCACTTGAGTCAATATATGTATAATTATAGTAAACTGTTCCAAAATCGACTATATCTTTTAAATGTAAATCATCCATAAAATCGCCTAATGTTTCCGGTTTATAGTATGAATTTGCATAAATATAGTAATCTGTATCTCCTTCAAATTGTACTACAATAATACATTCTGTTGGAAAATTTTTTAACTCATAAAGTGTAGCATTGGCAGTATAATTTGTATCTGTATATGTATCATTTCCTGTTAATGTAGCTTTCCCCAACTCTTTTCCAATTTTATCACTAGAAGTTTTTACATTTCTAGAAGTATCATATATATTCCCCATATATTCTACGGTAGAAAATTTTTGTGTAATTGATTTTTCATCCCATTTTAAAGCTATTGCATTTCCACTGGTAATTGTCGGATCTGCATAAACTTCTTTTCTTTTCCATTCTCTCCCTGTTTCATCTGAAATAGTATCATTATTTAATAAATTATTTTTGATAATTAAAATTACAGCTAAAATTATACATAATATAATAAGTAAAATTACTAGCAGTTTAATAAATTTTGAAATTTTTTTCATATAATTTTTTCTCCTTTAAAATTATATTTAGATTGTATCATAGTTGTATATATAAATCTATATTAAGTTTGAATTTTATATTTTTTAGTGTATGATATTGTTTCAGTTCAGTGAGTTCATTATAAAAACCCCAATATATATTCTCAAACATTTCATTGAAT
The DNA here is from genome assembly GCA_944393305.1 of uncultured Clostridia bacterium. Classification (GTDB taxonomy): domain Bacteria; phylum Bacillota; class Clostridia; order TANB77; family CAG-508; genus CAG-793. The sequence goes on from CALXZS010000027.1 coordinate 8,974, forward strand.
GAAGCTCGAAGAGCAAAGTGCAACGTGGAAGCTGGAGCAAATGCGACCTATAACGTAAAATATAAAAAAATGCGTATTGGTGTTTTTGTTTTATTATATAGTATTGGAATTTATATACCAATCTACAAAATTATTAATTCCTTGCTCAAAGCTTTTAATCTCACGCGCATAGCGCGTGGTTTTTGTTTCACTTCGTTTCACAAGGCTAAAGCGTAATAAAAGATGTCAACAAATTTATTTTTGCTGACATCCTTTATTTTCAATGCTTTTTGTCAACTTTTTATTTAATTTGTTGACAAAGAACAAATTTGTTAACTTTTCAATTTTTGATTTTTTCCCTATTTATGCATTTTTACCACAGCAGTTCTTATATTTCTTTCCACTTCCACATGGACATGGATCATTTCTACCTACTTTTGGTGATTGATTTACTATTGTTTTATTAATTCCACCCTCTTTTGGAGAAAGTTTACCATCAACAAGTTCAATAGCTGTTTTTTCCTGTAATTTAACATCAGTGATTTGTGCTGCTTCTTTTCTTGAAGCTCCCTCATCTCTCTTAGTTGCATGCATTAATAGTTTTACTACATCAAATTTGATATCATCAACCATTTGATCAAACATATCAAATCCTTCCATTCTATATACAACAACAGGGTCTTTTTGACCATATGCACGAAGTCCAATACCATTTTTTAATTCGTCCATATTATCAATATGTTCCATCCATTTTTGGTCAACTATTTTTAGCATAACAACTCTTTCAAGTTCTCTAAATGATTCACCAAATTTTTCTGATTTTTCTTCATAAATACTGTGAGCTTTTTCTTTTACTTCTTTAATTACATCTTCTGCTGATACTTTATCTTTATCTAAAGAATCTAACTTCTCAATTCCGAATTCTGTTGATACTTCTTGTAATACGCCTTCTTCATCTTGACTTGTTTCATTTATATACATAGGTACTATTGTTTCTGCAACAGAATCTATCATTGTTGATACATTATCCTTTAGATTATCTCCATCAAGAACTTCTCTTCTTTGTCTATATATGATTTCTCTTTGTTTATTCATTACATCATCATATTGAAGAACATTCTTTCTAATACTAAAGTTTCTACTTTCGACTTTCTTTTGAGCATTTTCAACAGCCTTTGATATAACTTTTGATTCGATTGGCATATCCTCTGATGCGCCTAAAGTATTGTATACTTTTGTTATCATGTTTCCACCAAATATTTTCATTAGGTCATCATCTAAGGCTATATAAAATCTTGATTCTCCTGGGTCTCCTTGACGTCCTGAACGTCCTCTTAACTGGTTATCTATACGTCTAGATTCATGTCTTTCTGTACCAATTATTTTTAAACCACCAGCTTCAACGACTTTTTTCTTTTCGTCTTCTATTCCTTTATCATATTTCTTTACTAAGTCTCTAAACAATTTTCTTCTTGCAAGAACATCTTTATCATCTGTTTCATTAAATGCTGCTGCTTCTTCAATTTCTTCAGATGAATATTTTTTTCTCATTTCTTGCTTTGCTAAATATTCGCTATTACCACCAAGCATAATATCAGTACCACGACCTGCCATGTTAGTAGCAATTGTTACAGCTTTATATTTACCAGCTTGAGCAATTATTTCTGCTTCTTTTTCATGATATTTAGCATTTAATACTTGATGTGGTATTTTTTCTTTGTCTAACATTCTACTTAGTTTTTCTGATTTTTCAATTGAAACTGTACCAATTAAAACTGGTTGACCTTTTTCAAAACTTGCCTTTACATCTCTTATAACTGCTCTAAATTTAGCATTTTCATTTTTATAAATAATATCTGAATTATCTTTTCTAATCATTGGCTTATTTGTTGGTATTTCTATAACATCTAATTTGTATATTTGTTCAAATTCTTCTTCTTCTGTCATAGCTGTACCAGTCATACCAGATAATTTATCATACATTCTAAAATAATTTTGGAATGTGATATTTGCTAATGTTTTAGATTCATCTGCAACTTTTACATGTTCT
>CALXZS010000028.1 GCA_944393305.1 uncultured Clostridia bacterium
CCTATTGTAATATGTAATATCTCTTCAAGTATTCTTCCACCGTCTAATGGATAAATTGGTATTAAATTAAATAAAATAAGTAATATATTTGCATATATAGAATTCTGATAATTATATTCACTAATGTTATTTTTTAAAGCTATTATTATTAAAATACATATAATATTCGTGACTGGACCTGCTAATGCAATAGCTATTTTTTTAATACTTAGTAAATTTCCTTTTTTTATTTTCTTATTATAATCTTTACATTTTACCTCAAAACCCAAGTTAAATCCGTATGGAATAATACTAATAGATTTTGGCTTAAACCCCAATACCAGTCCGCAAAAGAGGTGTCCGAGTTCATGTATTAGTGCAAACATCATTAAAATTGCATATATACCAATATTTTTAGTTAATAGAAAAATTAATATAATTGCAAATATTTTTAAATCTATTTTTATCTGCATTTTATTCTCCTTTAAAAAGTTAAAATTTGTGCTGGATCAACTGTTCTACCGCTTCTACTTATTTCAAAATGTAAATGTGGTCCTGTTGTTCTACCAGTATTCCCTACCTCTGCTATTTTTTGCCCTTGAGTTATATAATCTCCTTTATTTACTAAAATCTTGCTACAATGCGCATAAAGTGTACTTACTTCTCCATTAGTAATTTTCAAATGATTTCCATAGTCTCCATATGACGAAACTTCTTCTACTGTACCTTCCATTGCTGCTATTATTTCAGTTCCAACAGTCGCCCCTATATCAATGCCTGCATGATTTGCTGAAATTATATCTGTTGCTTCCCTTGTTCCATATCCAGATGTTACAGTTCCAGTAGTTGGAACTATTAATGATACATTTGCTTTTATATATGCAACATCCTGCTCATCTTGGCTAAGTATAACTTCTTCATCGCTTCCTCCAATACCTGCTGTTTCATTTACTTGGTCGTTTGTTACTTGCTTTTCTTCTCCTACAATGTTTTCTTCTACATTATTTTCTTCGCTATTGCTTTTTTCGCCATTATTATCTTCTTCATTTAATTTAGTAAAAAATTCATTTCCTCTATTATATAATTCTTCAAAATTGATATCTTGTGCTAATATTGGTTTAATATTTTCTATTACTTGTGGTGAATTTTGATTTAAAAAATATGCTAATCCGAAAATACACATACTTACTATTGTTTGTATAAATACTTTTGTTAAATATGGCATTTTCTTTTTTTCAGTAGATATGTTTATACTTCTTGCTGAAATTGTTCCTCTTCTTCTATTTGCAATTTCTTCCGCTCTTCTAATTCTATCTTGCTCGCTTATTATTCTTACCATAAAAAAATACCTCTTCCTTAGTCTTTTAGTTAAATATATGACTAATGAAAAGGTTTTATTCTTTTTATATAGCTATTATAATAAACAATTTTATTATTTAAGTTTACTATTCATAGCTAATTTTAAGCAAATTATATTAATTGTAAATAGTAACATTTATATCAATATTATAAGAAAACTAATTGCTAATAAAGCAATAGAAATTTTCCATATTAAATTATGTCTTTTTAGTTTTTTACACTCTCTTTCTAAATCCCTTACTCTTTTTTTATTTTTTCCTTCTTCTTTATATTTTTCTTCGCACTTTTCTAAAATGCGTTCTGCTTGATTAATAATATATTTTTTATTTAAATTACCCATAAGCTCTCTCCTTTTATATAATTATTTCCACTTATGGGTATTTTATACAAATTATACCAATTTTACTTTTATTGTTTTTCCTTCGTTTCCAATTATTTTTATTTGTTTTTGTTTTAAATCATCTGGTGCGTCTTCACACATTCCATTATATATTTCATTTTCGCCATCAAATACTGATATTTTTAATAAATTAAATTCTTTTATTGTCATTATTTTCTTCCTTCTTTTCTACTCCTGTTGCAACAACAGTTACTATTACCTCATTTCCTAAACTTTCATCAATTACTGTACCAAATATTACATTTGCATCTGGGCTAACTTTTTCTCCTATTAGACTTGCACTTCTATTAATATCTTCTAGGCTAATATCTTCACTACCTTTAATATTAAATATAACTCCTTTTGCACCTTCTATACCACATTCTGTTAAAGGGTTATTTAAAGCATTCATAGTAGCATTTACAATTTTATTTTCTCCACTTGCTCTACCTATTCCCATATATGAATAACCATTATATTCTAAAATTGTTTTTACATCGGCAAAATCGACATTTATTGTTCCTACTGAATTTATTAAATCTGTTATTGATTGAATACCTTGTCTTAAAATATCATCTGTCATTTTAAATGCGTTTAATATTGATACATTGTTCTCTGTGTTTTTTAATAGTTGGTCATTTGATATTATTATTAATGCATTTACATTTGGTTTTAATTTGTCTATTCCAATATCTGCTCTTACTTTTCTTAATTTTCCTTCAAAAGTAAATGGTTTTGTTACTATTCCAATAGTTAAAATACCTTTCTTTTTTGCCTCTTCAGCAATTACTGGTATTGCACCTGTTCCAGTACCTCCACCCATTCCTGCTGTTAGGAATAGTAAATCTGTTCCTTCTAATATTTTATCTATATCATCAATACTTTCTTTTGCTGACTTTTCTCCTACTTCGGGATTTGCTCCTGCTCCTAATCCACCAGCTACTTCTTTTCCTATTTGCAATGTTTTACATCCATTTGTATTTGCTCTTTCAAGTATTCCTTTTTCTGTATTTATAAGTATATATTCTACATCATCTACATCTGAAACTATCATTTGGTTTACAGCATTATTTCCGCCTCCACCAACTCCTATTACTTTTATTTTTATTAAGTCTTTTGTTCTTTTTGTTTGCTCATAATCTACCACAATTATTCCTCCATTCTTGCCTTTAAATGTATTTATATTATACTATAATTCTGGTATTTTTCAAGTATTTTAGAAGCAAAATAAAAAAATATTATTTTTGAGTGTTGTTGGGGGGGTTGTTTTGAGAGCTACTTTTGGGGACACCTCCCCAAAACAGCTATTTACTATATTAACATTTGCAACTTTCTTTTGTAATACATGTTATAATTCTATATAAAGAACTTATTACAAAAGATGCAAAAAAACCTAAGACACCAATTATTATTGCATATATAAGTGATGTTCCTAATGTTATTGATAATGCTATTATTGATAAAATTATACTACCTATTGTAGCTATGGCAGTGCAACTACCATTAATACAAGCACATTTTTTATTAATAAGTGATAATATTAAAGTTAAGATTGTAATGCCAAATATTATCCATATTGCTGTTGTTATACCAGTTATTATTCCTGTACTATATATAAGTCCTATTACTATTCCAACAGCTAAACTTATTATGGCATCAATTATACAATTACATTTACACATAATTTCTACTCCTTTTATTTTTATAAGATTTTTTCTATATCTATTCTCGCTTTTTCATAGGTTATATCTTCTATTGAAATTCCAGATAATTTTAATGTGTCTCCAGCATTTAATCTTAATATTACTGTACTTGTGAGTGTATTACGATTATTTACTAAGTCTTCTATAACTGGACCATCATTAAAAGTACTATCTACTACATTGTTATTTACTAATAAAGCAGCGTTAAAGTTGAAAGACCCACTTCCCTCTTGTATTCCAAATAATTGATATGATATTTGATAAATTCCATTTTCATTAATATTTATGGTATCACTTTCTGTTTCGTGAGTCATAGCATTTCCTATAACTATATCATTTTGACTAAATTTTATTGTTGTTGTTCCTAAAGTCGTATTATCTCCTTGTACAGCAATTGCTGTTAATATACTTTTATTTGGGTTTTTGCTATTATTTATTATTATTACTGCAATTATTAGAATTATAACAACTATTGATATTCCAATTGCTTTGGCTATTTTGCTAGTATCACATTTACAATTCATATACTCCCCCCTTTTTATAATATGTTCTTGGCTAAAAGTGTGTGATTGTTTTTTAGATGTTTTTAGGGATGTTTTCAATGTCATCAGTTTAAGAAAGTAAAAAAATTGTAATACTATTATTTTTTTGTATTACAATTTTTTCTTAAACTGATGACATTGGGACGCCTCCCAAAAACAGCTCCATAATTATGCTGATTTTAATTCAAGTCTTAGCTTATCTGCAATCATTGCTATAAATTCTGAGTTTGTTGGCTTTCCCTTATCTGCTGAAACAGTGTAACCAAATATATTTTCAACAGTTTTTTGGTCTCCTCTACCCCAGGCAACTTCAATAGCATGTCTAATTGCTCTTTCTACTCTGCTTGGTGTTGTTCCATATTTTGCCGCAATATCTGGATATAATTGTTTTGTAATTTGATTTATCATATCTATATTATTTACAGACATTATTATTGCTTCTCTTAAAAATTGATAACCTTTAATATGTGCTGGAACTCCAACTTCATGTATTATATTTGTAACAGCAGCTTCTAAATTTTCTTTTTTGTTATCTTCTGATTTATTTATTGTTATATATTGTGATTTTATCTGTCTATTTACAATAGTTTCCCTTACTTTTTCTGGGTCCTCATTTTTTATTTCTTTTATTCTTTTTATTAATAGTGTAATGTCAAATGGTTTTACTATGTAATAGTCTGCGCCTAACGCTATAGCTTTTTGCGTTATTTTGTCTTGTCCAACAGCTGATACCATTATTTTTATTGGATTTTTTTCTAATTTTGATTGGTTTAGTTTTTCTAACACTCCTATTCCATCTAAGTGTGGCATTATTACATCCAATAATGCTACATCAGGTTTTAACCTGATAATGTCAGAATACGCTTCCTCTCCATCTCTTGCCATTCCAACAATTTCAATTTCTTCATCATTAACTAAGTAATTCTTTAATGTCATTCCAAATTCATAATTATCATCAGCTATTAACACTTTTATTTTGTCATTCACTTTTTTTACCTCCTATACTAATCTTCTGTTAATTTTTACCATTCAATTATATATGTTTTGCTTTAAATATTCAATAGTTTTTGTCCATATTTTTCCAATTATCTTAACAAAAGCTTATTTTTCGGGGTATTTTTCGTGTATCTTTTTTCGACATTATACCTTATTTATTATGATATTATCTTCAATCATTTTTTCACTTAATATTTCTATTCCGCTATTTTCTAGCTTTTCCTTCTTTTCTTTATTCGATTCTAATAGCATTACTACATTTTCTTTATATTCTGATTTTTTTATATTTATTTCTAATTGTTTACATATATATTCTATTTCTTTTATATTTTTATAAGATATTTCCACACAATATCTTATTCCATATTCTTTTTCTATTATTTCCGCATTTTCTATTGCTTTTTTAGCAGATTCTGTATATGCTCTAACTAATCCTCCTGTTCCTAATAGTATTCCTCCAAAATATCTTGTAACAATTATTATTACATTACTTAGTTTATTATTTTTTAACAAGTCAAGTAATGGGGAACCCGCTGTTCCTGAAGGTTCTCCATCATCACTACATTTTTCTATATTACCTATTATATATGCATATGTATGATGTTTTGCGTCATGGTATTTTTTTCTTACTTGTTCTAACTTTTTTTCTGCTTCTTCTTTGCTATTTACTGCAATAATTTTTGCTATAAATTTTGACTTTTTTTCTATTATTTCAGCTTCCGCTTCATTTTTTATTGATTTAAACATCTTTATTTAGTCCCGCAGTGTATCCTGTTGAATATGCAATTTGTAAATTAAATCCTCCTGTATAGCTATCAACATCTATTATTTCTCCTGCGAAATACAATCCTTTCACTAATTTTGATTCCATCGTTTTTGGATTTATTTCTTTTGTAGATATTCCTCCGGCTGTAATTATTGCTTCTTCTATTGGTCTAAAACCTTGTATATCTATTGTAAACTTTTTAAGCAAGTTTACTAATTTTTTTCTTTCTTCTTTTGTTATTTCATTTACTTTTTTATTTATATTCATTAATTCTACTATGACTGGAATTAATTTTTTTGGCAATAAATCATCTAAACTATTTTTGAAATCTTTATTTTTTTCTTTACTAAAATCTCTTAATATTCTTTCTTCTAGTTTTTCTTCTGAAAGCGCTGGTTTTAAGTCTATTATTAATTTTACATTTTCCATACTTTTTCTAACTAGATGTGCTGAACCACTTAGTATTAATGGTCCTGATACTCCAAAATGAGTAAATAACATTTCTCCAAAGTCTTCATATAGTATTTTGCTATTTTGCATAAATTTTATTTTTACATTTTTCAGAGTTAGTCCTTGTAATTCTTTGCATATTTCAAGCGAATTACTTTTTGCTGTTAATGCTACTAATGATGGTTTTAATTCTATTATTTTATGCCCTAGTTTTTCAGCTAATTTATATCCATCTCCTGTTGAACCAGTAGTAGGATAACTTTTTCCACCTGTTGCAAGTATTACTTTTTCTGCGTCATATTTTTTATTTCCTACCATTACGCCAATTACTTTGCCGTCTTTTACTAATATTTCATCTACTTTTGCATTTGTAATGATTTTTACTTTCTGTTTTTTTAGTTTTTTAATAAGAGCATCTAATACGTCAGATGCTCTATCTGTTACTGGAAATATTCTATTTCCTCTTTCTTCTTTTGTTTTTAGTCCTTCTTCTTTTAATAAATTGATAATATCTTGATTATTAAAGTTTTGAAATGCACTATATAGAAATTTACCATTACTTTGAGTATTTTTTATAAATTTTTCTATTTGCAAGCTACTTGTTATATTACATCTTCCTTTTCCAGTTATACATAGTTTTTTTCCTAAAGAATTCATTTTTTCTAATATTGTTACATCATTTCCTTGAATGCTTGCACTTATTGCTGATAGCATTCCTGCTGGTCCTCCACCAATAACTATTACTTTCATTTTATATTTTCAACCGCTTTCATTAATCCTAATTTTCCATATTCATATGTAAGTCCACCTTGTTGAAATGCTATATAAGGTTCTCTTAATGGTGCATCACAACTTAATTCTATTGATGAACCTTGGGTAAATGCACCTGCTGCCATTATAACCTTATCATCATATCCAGGCATATCTCCTGGTACAGGAATTGAGTTTGAATCAACTGGTGAACCCATTTGTATTCCTTGGCAATATTTTATTAATTTTTCTCTATCACCAAATTTTATTGTTTGCACTATATCTGCTCTTGGCTCATTATATTTAGGTTCTGTAATATAACCTAGCTCTTCCATAACTTTACTTGTAAGCACTGCTGTTTTTAAACTACTAGCTACTACACTTGGAGCAAAAAATAGTCCTTGCAGAATTTTTTTATTCATTCCTAGTGTTGGTCCTACTTCTTTCCCTTCTCCTGGAAGAGTTAATCTTTCTCCTACTAATTCTATTAATTCTTTTTTTCCTACTACATATGCTCCATTAGGAGATATTCCTCCACCTAAATTTTTTATTAATGACCCAACAAGTATATCTGCTCCTAAATTACTTGGTTCTAATTTACTTGTAAATTCTCCATAACAATTGTCTATCATTATTATTGCTGTGCTATTTACTTTTCTTATTTCTTTAATTACTTTTTCTATTTTATCTAATGTTATGCTTTTTCTTAGTGAGTATCCTCTAGACCTTTGTATTTCTATTACTTTTATATCATTTTTTGATACTCTTTTTGTGATTTCTTCATAATTAAAGTCATTAATTTCTAAATCTATTTGTTCATATTTTATTCCAAATGATTTTAATGAACTTGGATTTTCTTTTAGCCCAATAACTTCATCAAGTGTATCATATGGTTTTCCTGAAATGCTTAATAATATATCATTTGGTCTTAATAGTCCAAATAATGTTACATTTAAAGCATGTGACGCTGATATAAATTGACCTCTAACTAAACTATCTTCTACATTAAAAATTTGACTATATATTTTTTCAATAGTTTCTCTTCCTATATCATCATAACCATATCCTGTTGTTTCATTAAAATGTACTTCTGATAGGTTGTTATCATGAAATGCTTTTAACACTTTTAATGAATTATATTCACAAATTTCATTTATTTTATTAAATTCATTTTGTACATTTTTTTCACAATTTTGTATAAGTTTTATTGTATCTTCACTAATTCCATATTCTTTATACATTTTTTGCCTCATTTCTTTTTTGTTCCTATTCATATTAAATTGTACCACTAAATACTATTCCATTTTTTGAATTATTTGTTTGATAATATTTTCCTAAGAATGTTACATTTACCCATGATAATGTATAGCCATTATCTGATACTAGTTGACCTTTAGTGTCTACTATTTGCCATTTTCCGTCTTTTTTAACTCCTGCAACATTTCCATTTTGTTCTGTTACCATATCATATTCATAATTTACTACAACATTTCCATTTGCATCTACTAATCCCCATTTACCATCTTTTTTATCTGCATATATACTATTATTTGGTGCTATTTCTTTATATGTTATTTCTTTTCCATCTAAATTATAGTATTTTACATCTGTTTCTGAGTATAGTTTTATATAGTTTGTTTCTTTTGAAATATATGCATTTTCTATTCCTTCATGGATTTGCATATCTTTATCTATAATATCTGTTCTGTTATTTTCACTATCTACTGCTTGAAGTGCATTTGTACCGTCAATTTGTTGAATAGCATTATAGTTTACTTCAATAATTGAGTTTCCTTCTGCATTTATAATTCCTGTTTTGCCGTCTATTGTAACTATAAATTCATCATTATTTAAATATTCTATATATGTGTAATTTTCATTTAGTTTTTTATTTCCTGCATTATCTACTATATTATAATTATTATCTTTATCTATTACTATTGCATAGTTATCATTTACTTGATTATAACTTAATATATCTGTATCTATATTATTTCCACTTGCATCAAAGATAAGTGTATCTTCTCCTTTTTGTGCATTTATATATTTTCCACCAATTATTATATTATCATAATCAATAGGAACTATATTATTTCCTTCTAAGTCTACAACACCCCAAGAACTATCTTTTTGCAAAATTAATAAATTGTTATTTTGGTCAAAATTTATGTCTGTAAAGTCATTTTTTAGCACTTCTTTTCCATTTTTTACAACTCCATATCTGCCATTATTTGCAGTAATTAAAAATACATCATCTCCTGTTATTTCAGTTATACGACTTACTTCATTATATAATGGTTCTAATATTATTTTTCCTTTTCTATCTGCATAACCAAATTTATATCCATCATCTGTTTTTATTCTTAAAATAAATCCGGCTCTTTCATATTTTGTTTCTTCATCATAATATCCATCTGCTATTATTGATTCATATTCTGGTTTAATTATTATTGTTCCTTTAATGTTTATTACTCCATATTGACCATTTTGTTCTACTTTAAAATTACCTTCTTTATAGTCTATATTTGTAATTGAATTATATATATTATCTGTAATTTTGTTTCCTTGCATGTCTATTAAACCATACAATCCACCTTGTTTATATTTTAAAACTGTTTTTTCGTATGGGATATTACTTGATATATTATTTATACTTATTGCTTCTACGCTTTCATAACCTGTTAATATGTCATTTCCATTATTATCTATTGCTGAAAAATTTTGTTCATCATCTGATTTTATAAAAACTGGCAATGTTGGATTTGGTATATCTATTGTAGAATATACCGGTTCTACAACTATATTACCTTCTCTATCTATTACACCGTATTTTCCATCTTGTTCTAGTTTGTAATATTGTATTTGGTCATTAGATATTTCACTGAGTTCATAATTATATCTTTGATTATTTAAGTACATGGTTATTCCTACTGCCACCGCAATTACAATTAATAAAATTACTATTAATATTATTATTTTTTTCTTGCTTTTGTTCTTATATTTCATTTATATTTGCTCCTTATTTCATTATATTTTGACAATATAATTATATATTTGAAGTGTCAATATGTCAACGAATATTTTCCATTTTTCAGATTTTTTCCCCTATTACACAACGCATTTTTCCTTCTAAATCTTTTACATATGTAATAAGTGTTATTGTATCTTTTTCATATTTTTTACATGCATACTCTTCTTCATTATTTATTATTTGATTTGAAATTACTTTGTATACATTTTCTTTACCATTTACTATATATTTTATTTCATCGCCAATTTCTAAATCTTTTAAATTTGCAAAATAGTTTTTATTATCTCCTATATTATGAGCTTTTAGAGAAACATTGCCATATAAATAATTTGAGGAAGTATAATGCCCTACATTTTCTTTTATTTGCTCTTCACTTGTTCCTTCTTTAATTTCTGTTTCTAGGTTTAATTTTTCTATTATTATTTTCCACTCAATTATTTCTTCTAGTGAAATATCTTGCAAAACAATATTGTTCTCTTCTATATTCGCTCCTATTTTATTAATATATGCCATATTCTTTTTATCTGAATTCTGGGAATTTATTAAATTTAGGATAAAAATTATTAATGAAAAAATTATTATAGTTATTAGTAATGAAATAATGTTTAAGTTTGTTCTATTGTAATTTATCATGTTTTTTATTTTACCATATTTTAGTATATTATGCAAATAGAATTCATCGTCAAATTATTACATAATTCGACAAAATATTGTTCATAACCTACTATTAACATATTTAATTGTATATTTCAAAATTTCTTGTTCCTTGCTGTCGCTGCTAAAATTCTT